>JBEBGU010000159.1:0-7713 GCA_040081325.1 Prosthecobacter sp. | reverse complement strand
CGCTGATGATGCCCTGTGTAACGGTGCCGCTGAGGCCGAAAGGATTGCCGACGGCGAAGACGATCTGGCCGACTTTGGCTGCGTCGCTATTGGCAAAGGTGAGCGCGGGGAAGTCATTCTTGGTGCCGTCGATTTTGAGCAAAGCGATGTCTCGTTCGCGGCTGGCACCGAGGATGCGGGCCGGGAATTTTTTATTGTCATTGGTGGTGATCATGACCTCGCTGACATCGGCGATGACGTGGTAGTTGGTGATGACATGGCCTTCCTTGGAGATGATGGCTCCCGATCCGAGTCCGGGCACGACCTGCGGCCTGCCAGCGACGAGACCAAAGTAGGGATGCCAGGCGGTCTGACCGCGGCGAAGGGTACGTGTGGTGACACTGACGACGCTGGGCAGCACGGCTGCGGACAACTTGGAAAACTCATCGTTCATTGCCGACAGAATTTTCACGTCATTGAGGTCAATTTTAGGCGCGGGTGCCGGGGTGAATTTCTCCTCTTTCGGTGACTCGCCTTTCAGGAAATTAAGCAGGCCATACCCCTCCTGCCCATTCCGCCAGAAGGAGAAGACAAGTGTGGCAACAATGAAGATGGTGATAGCGAAGAGAAGACGGCGGAGAGTTTCCATAAATGGGGCGAGAGACGAATGACGAGAAGAGTGCGCAATGATGCGCGCAGCACGGAGAATGGCAAGGGTGTCAGACGAGATGATCCCGTCGGATCACTTCTTGAAAAGCACCATTTCGCAGATGGCCCAATCATTCGTTGTCGTGGTGCTCTTCTGAGTGATCCGCACAAAGCGCGTTTTTTGTGGAGTGCTGAAGATGATCTCGATGAGTGCACCTTTGCCTTCGCCCTCGTTCATCTTGGACCAGTTGCTGCCATCACTGGAGACTTCCACGAGATATTTGCGCGGGTAGTCGCCGGATGCAGCCTGGCAGTCGAGGGCTAGGCCGGCTACCTCCTGCTCTTCAGGCAGCTCCACTTGGAACCACTGACCGGGAGTTTGCCGTGCTTTAGTCGTCCAACGGCTGGTCACATTGCCATCGGCGACTCTCATGGCCTCACCTGCGTTCTGACTGGGCTGGAATTTCCAGGCGCTGCGTGGCTCGATCTGCGGGAGCTTGGTCTTGAGTCGTTGGGCGAGCTGCGGGATGAAATTAAAGTAGAAATTCTTCAGGTTTGATCCCTCCAAAAGCTGCAACTGATCGGTGCGCAGTGCGCTGGCATACATCTCTACCTCTGCCAGCATCCCTGTGAACTGATCCGAACTTACGACAGTCGTGCCTGCGGCATCTGAGACGCGGCCAAGCTGTAGGCGAGTCAAGGGCTGGCTCGGAGCAGTGACCTTGCTGCCATCGGCCTTGAAGCCTTTGTCCGAGCCATCTCGTGCGCGCAGTGAAGTGGTGCCTGTGTCTGCATCCCAAATGAGGATGGCGATCATTGGCTTAGCACCATCGACATCTTTGCTGTTGATGGTGCTCGTGGCTCCGGCGTCATTGCGGAATTCTGCCACGAGATGCTTATCCTTGTTCACTGAAAGGGAGACACTGCTGCCATTGGCGGAGAGCAGGGTCATGACACGCGTTGGTAGCATGGTGGCATCTGCTTGGAAGACGATGCTAAAGGTTAGTCCTTTGGGGCCTTTCACACCTGCGCTGCCAAAAGGAAACTGGGCGGACTCGCTGCCTGGATCTGTCAGCAGAAGTGCACTTGGCTTACCACCTCGAGGATGGAAATCAAAGGCACTGCGACCACTCTTGACGTTTGGATGGTTCCAGTTCTGCCGCAATGGTGCGTAGGCTGCGGTGTTTTGAAAGGCCCGCATGATGTTGCTTTGACCGCGTGGGGACAGGTCATGCCACTCATAGATGGGGTCATTGATGTTGGAGGTGCTTGGCCGACCTGCGGCGTCTTTGGAGTTTTTCGCCTGTCCGACGTTGGATATTAAATGCAAAACTAAGTCGTCATCCTGTGGCGGAAATGGGCGATCATTGGGTAGTTCAAAGATGGGCTTCTCGGGCCCTTTTGATCCAAGAACTGAAGTCGCCGTGGCGACATCACTACCCGCGCCTTTTTTATCTCCACTCATGAATGTGGAGCCGATGACGACGATGACTAGAGCACCTATGCCGATGAGCGCATACTTTCTGATCTGAGGATCAATACGACTTGTGGAACGCTGCGCCGATGTGGCGCAGACGGGGCGTGGTGCTGGCTGTGCTTTTTTTGGTGCGGCTACCTGCGGCCTAGACGAAGCGGCAGGCTGAGGTGCTGAGACCGCTGCTTCCACAACAGGCTCTTGCTGAGAAACGACTTCAACCGGAGGCACTTGCCCGGTTTGGTAATAAACGGGCGGCACTTGCCCGGTCTGGTAATAGACGGGTGGCACCTGCCCAGTCTGGTAATACATAGGCTGCACCGGCACGCTGCTCGTCGTAGCGCCATGCGGTGCGAGTGGCACGCTGCCTGTGCCGGGATACATGGGCTGTCCGTAGCCTGCTGGCATCCAAGGCATCATCTGGGGTGCAGCGGCCATTTTTTCCCAAGCACGAAATTCCTCAATCGCTTGTTGGGCATTGGCGGGCCGCTCATCAGGCTTCTGCGCCATCAAACGCAGCACCCAAGCGCCGAGCCACGGCGGTACATGTGGGGCCACAATATGCAGCGGGACAAGGTCGTGGTTGATATGCTTATCGATGACGGCAGAGACTGTATCTCCATCGAAAGCTTTCCGGCCTGACAGTGCTTCGTAATAAACGCAGCCTAGGGCATACAGGTCAGTCTTTTCGTCCACCGGCTGACGCGTGAGCTGCTCTGGGGCCATGTAGAAAATGGATCCCATGATGGTGCCGGACTGATCTTCCGTTTGCTTGCGCGCCCTCATGCCTGTCCGAGCTAGGCCAAAGTCGATGATCTTGGACTGCATGCGCCCGCCAGGTAGGCGCTCTACTTTGATGTTTTCGGGCTTGATGTCCCGATGCAAAATATGTCGCTGATGAGCGCCGAGCAGTGCCTCCATCGTTTGAGAAGCCAGTTCCTTGAAGTCATCATAATGCAGTGGCCCGCGCGCCACGACATCCGCTAGGTCTTCACCTTCCAGCAGTTCCATGACGATGAAGAGTCCCTCAGCATCACTGGCTACGTCAAAAATGGTGACAACGTTTGGGTTACGCATCGCAGCGAGTGCGTCTGCTTCCCGACGCAGATCTAGGGCCAGTTTCTGATCGCCGCCGATTTCACTGTTGGTCATCAGTCGCTTGATGGCGACCCAGCGTTTCAGTTCATTGTCGTAGGCACGATAGACGGCACCGACGCCGCCTGCGCCGAGTTGCTCATAGATTTTATATCGTTCCGCCATGATGATTTGTAACCTAGGAGAACCTGAAAGCACGCGCTTTGGCAAGAGAGATGTGCGGAAAACCTAATAAGAGCCAGATGATCACCGGACACGCTGGAATTCCGGCAGCATCACGATGGCCCAGAGAGTGTCTGCGATGGCTTGTTCACTCACCGTATCACCAAAGCTGGACTTAATGACCAGCAGCTCTTGATCGGTCGGCAGGCGACTGAGAGCTGACTGGTAAAGCCAAGTGATGAATGATTCGCTGCTAGGCCAGTTCTTGGTCATCAGGCTCTTGGCACCACGGGCAAGGGTGTCGGTAAGGATGGTGCCGTTGGCGAGGTCGATGGCCTCCAGTGTGGTGAGGTCATCGGGCCGCATGGAGACAATTTGATCACGATTCGGGCGGCCCAGACTGCGCATGAGGAAGTCGCTCTTGAGCAGGCTGGCGCGGACGGGGCGCTGCGTGCCTTGAGTCGCTTGCGCAAGTAGGGCAGGGGCTTGCTTGGTGATCGTTGCCGTCCATACGGGGAGCGCTTTGACCACAGTGACTGGCATCCAGCCTTTCGGCGGTAGTGCGCCGAGACGACCTTCTTTTCCCTCAGGCGCGCTTGGATGAAATTCCCACGTTGAATCAGTGGCCAATGATTGCTGTTTGCCATTGGCAAGCATGATGCGTGCTTCCATAAAAGCACCGGCGGCATTGGCGCCGGTGCCGCCATTTTTTGCTAGGATGACGATGGCGTTATTGCCCGATTTGAGAGCGGTCTGAAGCGGTACTGATTCGAGCTGCTGCCAGTTGTCACTGCGGCTGATTTTGCGCCCATTGACGTAGAGGGTGAATTCATTGTCGCAGGTGATCACGGCGCTGGCGCTGCTGATGTCAGCAGGCAGGCTGAGTGTCTTGCGCAGAGTGATGCTTTCACCCGCAGGCGGTGGACCTTTTTTGGCGCTGTCTCCCCAGATCCATTGGGCACTGAGCTGGATCGCCTTGGCCGCAGCGGGATCAGGTTTGCCACGAAGAATCGGCGCATCCATTTTCACTGGAGCCGTGCCAGTGAGCTGCCAGACAGCGTCGATGAATTGCTCGGCAGTGAGTCGTTTGCTGTGCGGTCCGGCATAGGCGTAACCGTGATCATCCGTGCCTGGAGTCATGGTCTGCACACGGCTTTGGTAAGCTTGTGAGTTGGTGATGAGTTCGCAGATCTTTCTTAAATCATAGCGCTGATCACTCAGTTGGCTGGCGAGGTGGTCGAGCAGGTCCGCACTCCACGGTTCAGTCTGCATTGAATCGACAGGATGCACGATGCCATGCCCCATGAGGCGATGCCACAAGCGGTTCACCAGCGTCCTCGTGAAGCGCCCATTATCTGGATGCGTCAGCAGGGCGGCGAGTTGTTTCAAGCGTTCGGGTTGAGCGGCTTTAGCATCGACCTGACCGATCTCTGGAAACAACCACGAAGCCTGAGCGAGTCGGCCTGTGGGCTTGTCACAGCGGGCGATGTCGAGCGGGCGTGTCGAGTAGATGGCGGCGAGTCCATAGGCCTCATCCAGCTTCCAGCGATCAATGAAACTGTCATGGCAAGAAGCGCACTTCATATTGATGCCGAGAAAGCTCTGCGAGATACTCTGCGCGAATTGAATCTCCACCGTCTGTCCTGCGCTGACATCGCCACGCCATTTGATGCCGTCGATGAAGCCGCGACTCTCATCGCCCGGCGGAGCGATGAGTTCGCGCGCCATTTGATCCGCAGGTTTGTTGGTCACGAGAGCGTCGTAGAGCCACTTGCTGATCTGCTTGCGCCCGCCGGTAATGAAGCCCGTGCCACCGTAGTCATTGCGCAGCAGATCATTCCAAAAGGTAAGCCAATGCTCGGCATAAGCCAGGTCATCATGGAGCAGTGCGCTGATCAATTTGGCGCGCTTGTCCGATGCTTTGTCAGCGATGAATTTTTGAAGTGCTGTTGGTTCGGGCAAAAGGCCGATGAGATCTAGATGGACGCGACGCGCAAAGGTAGCGTCATCTATGGAAGCGAGTGGCTCCAGATGATGATCAGCGAGATGCTTGTCGAGAATACGGTCGATAGGATTCGCCCGCCCATTCACCACGGCGGGCAGTTCGGGACGGCGCGGCTTCAGCGGCGGTTCATACGCGGGTTTTTTGAAAGCGTAGCCCTTCTCCCAGGGTAGATCTTCAGCGATCCAGCTCTTTAAAAGCGTGATCTCTGCGCTGCTGAGCCTATCGCCCTTGGGTGGCATTTGATCATCTGAATCGGTGGAAAGGATGACTTCGATGAGATGGCTTTTATCCGCAGAACCTCGGGTGATGACGGGACCATTCTCACTGCCTTCCAGCAGTGCCTCACGAGTGTTGAAGGAGAAGCCGCCTTTCTTTTTATCTCCGGCATGGCACTCGGCGCAGTGCTTCTTTAAGAGTGGCACGATCTGGTGAGAGAAATCCACCGCCGCTAGGCAAGGCAGTGCCGGGCTGGTGAGAAAGAGCAAGAGAGTGAGATGACGCATCGGGGCTGAGAGGGAGTAAAGCTGCTATTAACGAGGCCTGCTTTGAATTTCTGCTTTCTGCTTTTCAAATTACCGCTTTTCTACCCACCCATGGAACTCATCAATAATACTCCCAACGTCCCGGCGGCTGTCGGTCCCTACTCACAAGCGGTGCGCTCAGGCGGCTATCTTTTCTGCTCTGGACAGATCCCGATTAATCCTGCTAGCGGCAAGATTGAAGCAACAGAAGTGGAGGGCCAAGCTAGGCAAGTGATGGCAAACATTCAGGCGCTGCTCACAGCTCAAAACCTGGATCTCAGTCGCGTGATCAAAGCTACCGTGTTTCTGCGTGATATGGCCGATTTCCCGAAAGTGAATCCGATCTATGAATTAGCTTTTCACGGCCACAAGCCCGCACGCTCCACCGTCGCTGTGGCGGGCCTGCCGCTCGGCGCGCTGATCGAGATCGAAGTGATCGTCGAGCTGCCTTAAACGAAGTCACAGAGGCCGCGCTACCACGATGCCAGCGTGACTTTTGAAGTCGGCTAGATAGCCAGACACGGACTTGTCGATCATGACGCGCTTCTTCGTCACTGAAGCGTGCATGAATCGGCAGACTCCGTCCTGAGTGCGGATCGCGAGACCGACGTGACTGCAATAGACATGCGGCTTGTGAGTGACGATGCCGATGATGTCGCCGCTTTGCAGTTTGGACTCGATAGCATTCACGTACTCCTTCGGGATATAGCGAAAGGCGTGCGTCTGTAACTCGGCCTCCATCTGCGCCATGCCGGGCCGCAGTTCTGGATTGTTTTTCAGGTAACGGTAGCTCTTCCAAAGCACGGTCATTTCGTCGATGCGACGACCTTCGAGAGGCACGGTCGGCCCGAGCGAGCGGGTGATGTCGCGTACATTGCCTCGGCGGTCATTGTCGCGAAACCATTCCTCAAGGTAGTGGATTCGATCCAGGTAATTTCCATGGCATTGCCCGCCACGATAGCGTGTCCACTCGATCTCACGAAGCACATCAGACGGCGCGTAGCTCGACTGTCTGCGCGAGAACATGCGAGCGAGTCCGAGTGCGATCTCAAAGAAGGTCCAGCAGTCCTGACCAAGAAAATTAGCTGAGGGGGATTCGATGTGATCGTGGATCTCCAGTGTGTAGCCGACATAGGGCGTGCCTTGCATCGCCAGTGCAGCACGACTCACCCGATCAAGCAGAGACAGCTCACTCCAGCGCTCTGCCAACCCCTGCACCACGATCTTTTGAAACTTCGACACGCCAATGAATGTTAGGCTTTGCGGTAGATTTTGGGCCGCGCTTGATGCCAGCGGTGCTGCTGAAAGGAGGAGAAGCTGGCGGCGTGTCATGTCTTTAATAGAGATCTGCGTTGCCTAATTGCGACGACTTCAACAGCTCACCCGTGCCTGATTCAAACCAAGGCTCAGACTCTGTGTAACCAAAGATCTGCGGCCACGTCTTAGCGAGAGTCGTCAGTTGCCGTTCCATCTCACGAAAAAAAGCTTCCACGGCAGAGGCACGTTTGCCTTTCAGAAGTGAAGCAGCCAGTGGGCGCAGGCATAGCTCCAAGATCATCTCAGGCAGCAGAGGTTCCAGGCCGTAACCGATCATCACGGCGGCGCGTGGAGATGTGGCATCGAGTAGCAAAAGTAACCCGTGATTGTTGCCGCCTTTCTCCACTTCACTGAAAAGGCTGCTGCGATTGAAGAGCCAAAACGCATACAGTTCAGGCGTCAGGTTTGCCGGAATTTCAGCGATCACGACCACGCCAGAGATGTCTGGAAAGCGCTGCTCCAATGTTTGAACTGCCTTGGCCATGACTCGGCGTTCTGTGGCTGATAAGACA
>JBEBGU010000158.1:0-7716 GCA_040081325.1 Prosthecobacter sp. | reverse complement strand
CCTTCATCGCATCAGTTCGAGTTCGAGGTGGCCTGTAAAGCCGTGCATGAAGCCAGCGTGCGCAATGCGCATGAACGCGCCCGTCGTTTTGGTTCAGCATCACTCGGGCTCACACTCGCCGCTGCGAAACGGCACATGGAAGGCCGTTCCGAGGACCTCTCCCAAGTGCGGCCCGAATGGGGCCATGCAACGAATGCCATCTGCATCGTCGGTCGCCGTGAAAAGACTCGCGGCCTGTTTTTGGATCGTCGCTCGTTCCTCGTCTCGTATGATCCGGCTCAAGATGATGCAGAGACGGCCGTCCTCGCTCGCATCCTTGGCGCGGTGGTCCCGGTGTGCAGCGGCATCAATCTCGAATACTATTTTAGTTATGTCGACTCCCCCGGCTGGGGCAGCGGCTCCAAGCTCCCGCACAACATCACCGGCCTGCTCGGAGTGATGGATGGTGCGTTGAGCGATCTGCGCACCGGCCTGCCGTGGCAGATGGTGGAGATTCATGAGCCGGTGCGCTTGCTGTTTGTGATCGAAACCACGGCACCGGCCTTTTTGGCGATCATGGAAAAGAATGCGGCGATCAAAACGATGGTGGCCAATCTGTGGGTGCAGGTGGCGCTGATGGACCCGGCCACTGGAGCCCTGAGCGTGTATCACGGCGGCGGCTTTGAGCCATACACGTCCCAGGCCGGTCCGCTGCCGGTCGCTGCGTCATCGAAGGAATGGTACACAGGCTGGCGCGACCATCTGGAGTTCGCTGAAATCAAAACTGCTGCGTAACGATGTCTGCCCACGAATCCCTTCTTTCCTCGCTCGGTCTGCTGATCGTCGCCGCACCGGCGGCGCTGCTGGCGGTGTTTCTTGTCGCGTTTCTGCTCGATCGACGATTGCAGGAGCAGGTCATCAGCCGGCTTATCCAGGGGACCATCAGCGTCAGTCTGCTCTCCGCCGCGAGTGCTGCGGCCATCATGCTGTGGCATCGAGTGGCGCAGCATCCCATCGAGCTGGGGGACTGGGTGATCACACCGCATTACCATTTGAAGTTCGAGTTCGTGCTCGATCTGCTTTCGCTCTCCTATGTGATGCTCACCCTGGTGCTGAGCGCGGTGATCAGCGCATTCTCCACGCGCTACCTGCATCGCGAGCGCGGCTACAATCGCTTCTTCGTGCTGTTTGCCTTGTTCCTGCTCGGCATGGTCACCGCGTCGCTGTCGGACACGGTGGAGACGTTGTTCGCCGGCTGGGAGATGGTGGGGCTGTCGTCGGTCCTGCTCATCGCTTTTTTTCAAGAGCGCCCATCACCACCGAGGAATGGATTGCGCGTGTGGGTGGTCTATCGGCTCTGCGATGTGGCGCTGCTGCTGGCGGCCATTTTGATGCACGAATTCAACGGTGGGGGGGATTTTGATCATCTCGTGGGCAACAGCGCATGGCCGGGGCATGACCCGCTGCTCATCGGCCCGCACTTCACTCTGCTCGGCGTGCTTTTCATCATCGCGGCGGCAGGCAAATCCGCACTGGTGCCGTTTTCCGGCTGGCTGCCGCGCGCGATGGAAGGACCGACGCCGTCGAGCGCGGTGTTTTACGGCGCGCTGTCCGTGCATCTCGGTGCCTTCCTGCTGCTGCGCGTGAGTCCGGTGCTCGACAGTTCGATCTGGCTGCAAGTGACCGTCGTGGTGCTCGGGTTGACGACTTCGGCTTTTGCCTATCTCGCCGGCCGTGTGCAGACGGATATCAAATCGGCACTCGCCTTTGCTTCGCTGACTCAAGTCGGCATCATCATCGCTGAAATCGGGTTCGGTTTCCACTATCTGGCGCTGCTGCATCTGCTGGGCCATGCGTGTCTGCGCACGCTGCAATTCCTGCGCGCTCCGAGTTTGCTTCATGATCATCATCAGCTCGAAAATGCCATTGGCTCGCGTCCGCGTGACGAAGGCGTGATGTGGGAGCAGCGCCTGCCGCCGAAGATGCAGCAGTGGCTCTACCGCTTCGCGCTGGAGCGCGGGTATCTCGACTCCGTGCTCGAGAAGTATGTCGCGCGTCCCTTTGTGAAGCTGTTTCGCCAACTGGATGCGCTGGAAGAGCGCTGGGCGCGGCTGCTGGACGGTGAAACGAAAAAGAAAGAGGACCGCGCATGAATCTGGCTGCTCTGCCCTGGCTCGAAATCACGCTGCTGCTGCCGCTGCTCGGCGCGGTGATCGCGGCCTTCATCAAGACACCTGCCCTGGCCTCACGCTGGAGTCTGGGCTTTCTACTGGGCACTCTCGTTTCCGCTTCGGCCACCGCGTTTTTGTTTACGAGCAGCAGCCTGCGCGGCTTTGCGGTGGATGATCTTTCCGCGCCGATGCTGCCGGTGCTAGCGCTGCTGCATCTGCTGACGATGCTGGGCACAGCGAAGGCGCGCGTGTCGCCGATGTTTTGTGTGCGGCTGATGCTGGCGGCATTTATCAGCCTCGCGGCGGTGACGAGTCACGAAGCATGGGTGCTGGTGGCGCTGCTGGTGCTGGGCGTGGTTCTGCCGCTGTGGGATTTAAAGAGCCGTGGCAGCCGTGTGCGCGGCTATGTGCTGCACATGGTGCTGTTTGTTGTCTTGCTGATCGTAGGCTGGCATTTTGCAGGTGAAAAAAATTCGACCATCGGCTTTGGACTGCTGCTGCTGGCGCTGCTGCTGCGCGGTGGTATCGTGCCGCTGCATGGCTGGCTGCCCTCGCTGTTTCAAGGCGCCGCCTATGGCACGGCGATGCTGTTTGTGCTGCCGCTGATGGAGGTGCTGGCCGCGCTGCGACTGCTGCTGCCCTCCACGCCGGAGTGGATGCTGAATGCGGCGAGTGTCGTGTGCCTGATCACCGCCGTGTATGGCGGCGGCATGGCCATCGTGCAAAATGAGGTGCGGAAGTTTTATGCTCATCTATGTTTGAGCCAGACTTCGCTGGTGATGTTTGCCGTGATGCTGCACACCTCGAACGGACTCACCGCCGCGCTGTGCCTGTGGATTTCATCTTCACTCGCGCTCGCCGGACTCGCTTTCTCGGTGCGCGCGCTGGAGGCGCGCTTTGGCGCGCTGTCTTTGCGAGAGCATCACGGCTACTACGAGCAGGTGCCGGGACTGGCGATCTGCTTTCTCATCACCGGACTCGCAAGTGTTGGCTTTCCCGGCACGATCGGCTTCGTGCCGATGGAGTTGCTGATCAGCGGCAGTGTGGATCAAGGGCTGTGGGTCAGTTTCACGCTCGCCGTGGCGGCGATGTTTAACGGCATTGCGATCATGCGCGCCTACTTTGCCCTGTTCACCGGCAAGCGGCCCACGACCTCGGTTTCGCTGCAAATCACTCCGGTGGAGCGTGCTGGCATCATCGTGATCATGCTGGTGGTTTTTCTCGGCGGATGGTTCTCGCCCGGCGTGGTGTCTTCACGACATGAGACAGCCGACAAGCTGCTGAAACGGACTGTGCAGGCGATGCGGCATTGAGCGCCCCCGGCTCAGGTGCGTCAGAATCCCCTGAGAAAGGGATAGGTCAGCGGGGGCGGGCTGGGTAATATTGTCAGCTTGATGAACTCTCTCCGCCGTGACCTTCCCGCCTCACTTGTCGTCTTTCTCGTGGCTGTGCCGCTTTCGCTGGGCATCGCCTTTGCATCGGGAGCGCCGATCATCGCGGGTTTGATCGGGGCTGTGGTGGGAGGAATCGTGACAGGGATGCTGGCGGGATCGCCGTTGCAGGTTTCAGGACCGGCGGCGGGATTGACGGTCGTGGTCGCCGGGTTGGTGCATCAATTCGGCTGGGAGACGATGTGCTTGATCACGGCCTGTGCGGGCGTGGTGCAGCTTTTGCTCGGCTGGTTCAAAGTGGCGCGCGGGGCGCTCATCATCGCGCCTGCGGTGGTGCATGGCATGCTGGCGGGCATCGGCATCTCCATCGCGCTGGCGCAGATCCATGTGGTGCTCGGCGGATCGCCGCAGAGTTCACCGGTGGTGAATCTGCTCGGCCTTCCGAAGCAGCTCGGCGTGATGAGCACGCAGGCGGCGATTCTTGGTTTCCTGACCATCGCGATTCTGATCGTGTGGAAAAAATTGAAAGCGCCGGCGTTGAAGGCCATCCCAGGTCCGTTGGTGGCCGTGGTGATCGGCACGGTGGTGTCCATCGTCGCCAAGTTTGATGTGGCCCGGGTGAACCTGCCGGAGAAGTTTGAACTGACAAAGCTCACACCACCGGAGCATTGGGGACCGTTTGTGACCGCCGTGCTGACGGTAGCAATCATCGCCAGCATCGAGTCACTGTTGTGCGCGGTGGCCACGGACAAACTGCACAGCGGCGTGCGCTCGAATCTCGACAAAGAACTGCGTGCTCAGGGCGCAGGCAATCTCGTCTCCGGCCTGCTCGGCGGTTTGCCGATCACGGGCGTGATCGTACGTTCCTCGGCGAACATCATCGCGGGAGGTGTGAGCCGCTGGTCCGCTATTTTTCATGGCGTGTGGGTGCTGATCTTTGCCTTGTTTCTTGGAGGCGTGATCGAGCAGATCCCGCTGGCGGTGCTCGCGGGCTTGCTGGTGCATGTGGGCATCAACTTGGTGAACCTTCACCACATTCGCGATCTGCACACGCACAACGAAGCGCCGATCTACTTCGCCACGCTGCTTGGTGTGACATGCATCAATCTGCTGGCGGGTGTGGGCATCGGGCTGGGTCTCTCCGTGTTCTTCCTGCTGCGTCGTCTTTCGTCCACCAATGTGAAGGTCGAGCAGCGAGAAGGCAAGTGGCATGTGCGCATCGGCGGCACACTGACGTTTGCCTCGGTGCCGAGCCTCAGCGCCGCGCTGGCAACAATCCCGGCAGGACATCCGGTGGACATCGACCTCGCTGTTGATTTCATCGACCACTCAGCCTTTGAGGCCCTGCATGGCTGGCGTCAAAATCATGCAAAGACCGGCGGCCATGTCGATATCGACGAGACGCACGAAGAATGGTACAAACCGGCCACTGAAGGCAAGCCCCGCAAAGGCAAGTCGCTGCTCAAAGTTAACTCCGCCGTTTGATCATCCGACGACGCTTTGCCGTGTCGTCACAGGCCTGGAACCCGTTGCCAAGGCAAGGTTGCGCAAGTAACTCAGTGGCACAGCCCGCTTTTGGTCATGCACAACTCCAGCAAGGATACCTTCACTCCGAAGTCCATCCTGTGCCTGCGAGACTACAGCGTGCGGAAGTTCATCGCGGATCTCATCGCCGGGCTGACCGTCGGTCTGGTCAGTCTGCCGCTGGCGATGGCCTTTGCCATTTCATCGGGCGTGTTGCCAGAGGCGGGGATTTACACGGCTGTCATCGCCGGATTTTTGATTTCAGCGCTCGGCGGATCACGCACTCAGATCGGCGGACCGACAGGAGCCTTTGTTGTCGTGGTGGCGGGGATCGTGTCGAAGCATGGCATTGATGGACTTTACATGTGTACTCTCATTGCGGGAGTGCTGCTCATGGTGCTGGGGCTCACTGGGCTGGGCACGGCCATCAAGTACATACCGCGACCTGTGGTGATCGGGTTCACCAATGGCATCGCGGTGTTGATTGCCAGCACGCAGATCAAGGATTTCTTCGGCCTTCAGATCGAGAAGGTGCCGGGCGAGTTCATCGGGCGCATGGAGGCGATCTTCGCGCACGCGGGCACGCTTTCACCCACGGCCACCGCTGTTTCGTGTTTGTCACTGGGGGTGCTCATCGTTTTCATGAAGTGGATCAAGCGCGTGCCGGGTTCCATCGTCGTGCTACTGCTCGGCACCGCCATCGCGTGGGGATTTCATCTGCCGCTGGAAACCATCGAGACACGCTTCGGCGGCATCCCTGCCGGGCTGCCCCATTTCTCCATCCCGACGTTCCGCTTTGATCTCATCCTGCCACTGCTCTCGCCAGCGCTGACGGTGGCGATGCTCGGTGCCATCGAGTCGCTGCTCTCCGCTGTCGTCGCGGATCGGATGTCAGGCGATAAGCACAAGCCGAATGTCGAACTCTTCGCGCAGGGTGTGGCGAATGTGATGTCGCCGCTGTTTGGCGGGCTGCCGGCTACCGGAGCCATCGCGCGCACCGCCACAAACATCCGCTCCGGCGCTCAGACACCCGTGGCGGGGATGATTCACGCGCTGGTGCTGCTGCTTATCCTGCTCGTCGCCGCACCGCTGGCGAAACACATCCCGCTAACTGTGCTGGCCGCCATTTTGATGATGGTGGCCTACAACATGGGTGAGTGGGCGGAGATCCCCGACATCCTCAAGCTCAGCAAGGCCGACATCGCCGTGTGGTTCATCACGTTTGCGCTCACAGTGCTCGCGGATCTGACCGTGGCGGTCGAGGTCGGCATGGTCATGGCCGCGCTGCTTTACATCGTCAAAGTCACCGGCTCCACCACCGTCGCGCGGGTCACGCCGGAGTATGTCGAGGCCGGGTTCCATCACAGCCTGCAACTGAACCCGCTGCCCGAAGGCGTGGCCGCGTATCGTATTCACGGCCCGTTTCTCTTCGGTGCTGCGGACAAGCTCAGCGTCATCGAGGAGGAGTTCGACACACTTCCAACCGTCGTCCTGCTACGCCTGCGTAACATGACCGCCATCGATGCCACAGGTCTGCACGCGCTGGAGCACCTGGCCGAGCGTCTCGTGCAGTCTGGACGTCATCTCATTCTCTGCGGCATGAGAGCGCAGCCTGCCCGGCTTATGACCCAGGCTGATTTTCATCACCACATCGGCGGTGAAAACATCTGCATGAGCCTCAAGGCCGCCGTCGAGCGTGCGAATGAGATTCTGAAAACCACCCCCTTGAACCGGGTCTGATTATCCCCTCACAAGGCTATACGGTTTTAGGGTGGTGACGCGGTTATAGATGGAGCCTTCAGATTTCACTGCATCGCGCTCCCCCCGCCAATGTCTCATCCCGCAGAACCCAGCCTCGTCCATCCCACCGCGCCTTCCGTGACTGGTTTGAGCGGCATCAAGCCGCACAAAAAGCGGAATCTTTCCAGCGAGTTGATCGCCAACAGCGGTCCCAGAAAAGCCGCCGTCTTCACGCTAGACAATCTAAAGCGTGATGCCCTCGCAGGCTCCATCACCGGCCTGCTAGCTGTGCCTCTCACCGTCGGCATCTGCCTGATGTCGGAGTATCCGATCGAGACCGGTTTGATGACCGTCATCTTTGCCTGTCTGGTCGGTTTCGTCACCTTCCTGTTCAAACCGGGCAACTACGTCGGCACACCCGGTGTCGCGGCGGGCCTCGCGCCAGTGCTGGCGCTGAGCATTCATAAGTTCGGCATGGAAAACATGCCCTTCCTCATCTTCCTCACCGCCACGTCACAGGCCATCGCGTGGAAGTTTAATCTCCAGCGCTTCATTCTCAAAGCCATCCCCGCCTACCTCATCGAGGGGCTGCTGGCGGGCATCGGGCTCAAGATCGCTCTCAAATTCCTGCCCTACACCTACGGCATCCTGAACGAGACGCACGGCCACGAGTGGCTGAGCATGGAGCGCATCGAAATGATCGGCCTGTCCATTGCAGCGCTGGCGCTCTTTCTGCACCTCTTCGGCAAATACAAGGCCAAATACCCGGCCATCCCCTACGTCGCCGTCATCATCGTCGGCATCGTCTCCGGCATCTATTTGAAGCTGCCGATGCTGCACATCGAGCACACGCCCATCAAGCTGGCGCTGCCCTTCCCTGATTTTGCCAAAATACCTCCCGCCATGCTGAT
>JBEBGU010000157.1:0-7717 GCA_040081325.1 Prosthecobacter sp. | reverse complement strand
GGGAGACGCCGAGCACGGACAGCAGCGCCAGGAGTGTGAACTTCATGAATCAATGTGCCCCCGGTGCGGCTGGCGCAGGAACTGTGGCTCGCACTTCCTTCACGAGTGTGGGCAGCACTTCGGTGCCGTTGTTGCCCCATTGGTTATACACATAAGTGAGTGCATTGGCGACTTGCTCATCATTGAGGCCGAGCTGTGGCATGAGACTTTCATACGTCTCGCCATTGACCGTGACCTTGCCTTGCAGGCCATGCAGCACGGTGCTGATGGCGCGCTTGGCATCGGCATTGAGATAATCAGACTTGGCGAGTGGCGGGAAGGCCTTGGGGATGCCCTGACCCTCTGCCTGATGGCAGGCCATGCAGATGCTGGTGTAGATCATCATGCCGCGCGCGATGCGCTCATCTTTGTTCGCTGCGGGTGCCTGCTGTGTGCTGGCCTGCGCGATGGTCTGAGTAGCGCCGCCTTCGAGCTGATAGATGCGGTCGTCCTGCTTGCCGGAATACACGACTTTGTTTTCGTCGCCGCTGACTTTGATCATGCCCACAGCACCTTTGTTAAAGGCGCGGAAGATGGAGTGATCGACGAGGATGTAGGTGCCGGGCACTTCGAGGCCGAACTCGACGATGCATGAGCCACCAGAGGGAATCATCGTGGTCTGCACCTGGTGCTGCGCGGGTTTCACGCCGCCTTCGAGATACACGTTGTCAAAAATTTCGCCGATGACGTGGAAGGAGGACGTGAGATTCGGGCCACCGTTGCCGACGAATAGACGAACCTTCTCACCCACCTTCGCAGGCATCGCTTTGTCGCCAGAGATCGCGCCGACACTGCCGTTGAAGACGACGTAGTCAGGTGTCTCCGTGAGCGCCTTCTCCATGCTGAAGGGCTGCAAGCCCGCTTCGCCATACGGCCCCTTCGTGTAGAACTCGGACTGCATGACATAATATTCTTTGTCCACTTTCGGCAGGCCGCCGATGGGCTCGACGAGGATGAGGCCATACATTCCGTTAGCCACATGCATGCCGACCGGTGCGGTGGCGCAGTGATAAACATAGAGGCCTGGGTTCAGCGCCTTGAAGGAAAACACCGACGCATGTCCCGGCGCGGTGAAGGAAGCTGCAGCGCCACCACCAGGCCCGGTGACGGCATGCAGATCGATGTTGTGCGGCATCTTGCTGTCCGGGCGATTCATGAGATGAAACTCCACCTCATCGTTCTGTCGGATGCGCATGAACTTGCCCGGCACGCTGCCGCCAAAAGTCCAGAACGTATAGTCCACACCATCAGCCATGCGCTTCACGATTTCCTGTACTTCAAGCTTGATGGTAACCTTGGTCGGATGATCGCGCGCGATCGGCGGCGGTACATTCGGCGCATCGGTGAGCACAGCGTCCTCAGCACCTGACAAAGGCTTATCAGGCTGCTTGGTCGGGTCACTCATCGCTTCTGGTGAGGCGGCAGGAGCGGCAGCCACGGAGTAGGATTCCATCGACTTCTTGAAACTGTCCTGCGACATTTTTTCATTTGGACTGAGTTCGCTGTCTCCGCAGGCGGCAAGAGTCAGAGTGATAGCGAGAGCGGAGAGTGTCTTGTTCTTTGGTTTCATAGTGAAATGCGGATCATTGTGGGCCTATTACGGAACTTGGTTTCTGTAATAGAATGTCGTCCGCCGCTGATTTGCTCAAGACCGAACGCCTGCCTCATCGTGTGCTCCATTGCGCTGATTTTGTGATTCATGTCCGCGAAGCATTGGCATGAGAGATGAGGACGTGTATCAGCAACATCACGCTTCATGCTCAAGATCGGAAAACTTGCCCAACAAGCCATCGCCGCCGCCAGTTATCTGGCGGAGCGCTATGACGACGACACCACCCGTGTGAGCGCGGCTGAGATCGCGGATGCACGTGAGTTGCCACGGCCAGTGGTGGCCAAAGTGCTCGCCACGCTTTCGCAGTACAGCATCACCACTGGCACGACAGGCCCCACTGGCGGTTATCGTCTCGCCCGAGCACCGGAGGAAATTTCACTGCATGACATCGTCGCTGCTTTCGAACCCATGGACATCCGTCCGATGTGTCCCTTTGGCCCAAACTGGTGCGGCCATGGCGACCTCTGCCCAATACACGACGCCATCACTGAAGCCGCCGCGCAGGTGGATTCGTTTTTGAGCAAGCAACACCTCGGCGCCTTTCGCAGAACGAAGCGCGCCACCAAAACGGCGAAGAAAGTGACGACGCGTAAGCCGCGCTAGTGCGTAAATAGATACCATCTGGGTGGAGTCATCAAAGCGGATGGGTGACTCGGCCCACATGGTATCTACATCTTTCCACGCATCACTCCATCGTGGCGTGCTGGAGGTACTCGACGCCGTAATCGGCGGCGGGAATCCAGAGATCGAGAGTCGGAGTAAAGGCGGCTCGGTTGACTTGGAGCCAGAGATTCGTGGGGGTGTCAAAGGAGGCCACGGGTGTCATCACGCCGGTGGCGGCAGCGATGCTGGCGACTTCGAGATTGCCGTAGCTGCTGGCCAGCAGATGACCGCTGGTGACATCGAGCATGGAGGGCACCTCTGTGGTGGTCCAGGTATTGATCTGAGCGAGGCGGCCGGTGGTGCCGTTGTAGCCGATGCCGACCACGCCTTTGGTGCCCGCTTCACGCGCCAGATAGACTCGCGTGCCGTCGGTGGCACTGGCGGTATAGAAAGGAGTGGCGGTGATGTAGTTGTCGAGCTGCCAGGCGCTGACGCCATCGTAGCCACTGGCTTGGATGACGCGCGTCGCCGAGCCACCAGTGCTGATCTGCTGGTCACTGTTGGTTAGGATCACCGCGCCCTGTGCATCTGCCTGAGCGACACTGAGGAGCTGGCCGGGGATGGAGACTGGATCACGCAGCACGGGTGCCGCCGAGCGCCAGTCCACGACTTGGAGCCATGAGGCGACACGCCATTCATACGGTGCGTAGGGGATGGCTATCTTCAGGGTGCTAGTTGCGAGCATTCTTGAAGACGTTGGAGTCGGTTTGACGGTCGGCGTCACTTGCTCCACCGCAGTGTCGTAGCTGAAGAAGATGAAGCCAGCTTCCGTGAAAGCGCCACTCGTGCCGCGCAGACTGCCTTTGACAGACACGGTCTGGGCCAGTCCTGCACTGATGCCCGTGTTGGTCACACTGATGGGGCAAAGAATAGCGGCTGGATTCTGTGGCACGACTGGGACGGTGCTGACCGGTGGCGGTGCGGCTTGCGCATTGGTAACGGCGAGGACAGGCAGTGTCCCAACACTCAAAACAGGTAGCGAGATGAAATCATACCCCCACCACCAGCGCTGGGTCTGCATGGGGATGTACCAGACGAGAGTCTGCGCCTCCGTCCACAGCGGCTGGAGTGCATCGAGATTCATCGAGTATTCACTCAAACCCGTGAGGTCATGCTCGACACGGCCCACTTCCGTCACGGTCGGCGGTGAGCCGAGCTCGAGGGCTAGCGTGCGGAGACTCTGCAGCGTGGTGCTAGTGGCAGGTACCCACTGGGCCAGATAGAGTCGACTGTCTTTTTGCGAGATGCCGACGACTCGACCCGCGCCGAGATCGATGACATTCAGAAGTGAATCAGGATCACTCGAGGGAGTGATGCGAAGTCTTGCATTAGCACTGCCGTTGGTGCCGTAGGCGCGCAGGAAGTTGCCCCAATACCAACCGGTGCTGCCGTCTTCGATCTGAACGAGGAAATCACCAAAGGGCATTACTCGGTCGGTGCGCCAGGCCAGGGACAAGGTGACCTCAGGCGCAGCGCTTGCGGCATCGGTGCCGTGCACCAGCAGCTCCTGACCAGAGATGGTGACAAAGTGACCCGCGATCCAACTGCCACGGCGCGGGTTAAAGCTGTGATTGATGGTGGCTCCAGCGGTGAGAGCGTCTGCACCGACGTTGACGATCTGGATGGCTTTTTGACCGCCGCCAGCTCCCCAGCTCCCGGTTTGACAAGGCACCATGACCACGCCCTGATCCGGCAGATACTCCACGGCCTTTTCATCGTAGTTTGCCTCACTCCAGCTATGCGTGCCTTCAGCGCCTAACGGCAGGCGTGACAGCAGCGTCGGCGCGGTGACATCGGCCACATCAAAGAGAGAAACGGTGACGCGCCCAGCTTCGACACCCACGGCGAGCAAGCGATTTCCAAGCGGCTCCAAGTAGGTGCTCCAGCCGGGCACTTCCAGCTCGCCAGAGAGCACTGGCACAGCGGGATCTGCAAGATCGACGATGAAGAGCGGGTCCGTGTTGCGGAAAGTCACGACGTAGAGGCGGTCGCCGTCAAAGCGTGTGGCGTGCAGTTGCTCATTGCGGGCGCTGAGCAATTCGATCGCTGCGAGCGGTGCGACATCACTGCCTGCCAGAGGGAAGGTTTCCACCCAGGTCTGTCGGTTCGACCAGTTCTGCCAGTCGAGCGTGACGGCGACGACGGCACCATTGACGATGCTCATCTTGAACTTGTCCTGAATCTGGCCGCGCGGTGTGAATGTTTTCACCAGCACTGGGGCGGCATCGACATTGATGACATGGAGACCGCGCTGCTGGGCGTTGGTGTAATTTTCTGTGCCTATCAGCAAGTAGCCCTGGGAGGCCTGGAGCACGGCATTGTAGGATTGGAATCGTAGGTTGCCGAGCTTCTGCGGTGCCTGGATGTCTGCCAGATCGATGCTGGTGAGCACGGCCTCACTGGTCCAAGTATTGACGGCGGTGGACCAGACACTGCATAGCACATGCAGCGTGCTGCCGATCAGGCGGCTATCCGTGATGCTGCCTTCCAGCGGCACTTCACCGACCAGCGCGGGCACGCCGTCTGTCACTCGGATCAGCCAGATCGTGGCGGCACCCTGACGCGCTTTGTCATTCGAGCGACCGAGCAGAGCCACGGTGGAGCCTGTATCATCAAGCACAAACATCTGCTCACCGCTCGCCGGCAGGCGCAGACTACCCACGCGCACCGGCAGAGTCGGATCACTCAGATCCAGGATTTGCAGGCCGCGGTATTGATTGAAGAAATAGACCTGATCTCCCACGATCTGCCAGATGTCAGACTCCACCGCTTTCGCCGCAGTGGTTCCTTTGGAGTCCGCCACGGCAACAGTGCCAGCGACGGAGTTCATGATCATAGGCCCGCCATTGCCTGAGATCATTGTGCCACCGCCGCTCAGATCTTTGCGATCAAAAGCACGCTTGCCTTTGAGAAGGCGCGCTGGGAACTTCACACCACGATAGCCCTGGGCACGCAGCTCCGTGGCTGGGATGGTCGAGGGCAGATTAAAGGTAGCGACACGCACCGAACCCCAGCCTGTGGCTCGCGGATAAGACACCGCCAGCGGCTTCCACCCAGCGCCAGATTTACGCTCCAAAACGATCTGCTCCACCCCGCGCTCGACGGCGACAGAGGCGACTCGACTCCTCACATTGAAACGCAATGGCACGGCGGCGGTCTCTGCGGCAGTGAGCTGAATCAGCGAACTCACGAGCAGGAAAGCGGCAGTGATCAGGGCGATTGGTCTGGGCATCATTTTTGGGTTGGGGATGAAGGTTTTACGAAAAGGAGAGAGGCTTAGCAAGGCTTGATTCATTCAGTGTCACGGTGTCGGCACTGCAATGATCACGACGGTGGTCGAGGCCGACCTGATATTGGAAACGGAAGCTGTTGTGGTGCCGGTCAAGTAAGACATTTGGTCTGCGGTAAGATGCGTGCTGCCGCCCATGTAGCGCTGCATAATTAGACCGGACGTGGACACTGAATCGATTGTCGTACGCACAAGGCCGTAGGTCTGCTGCGGTCCTGAGTTCTGCGGCGATTGAGATGCAGCATTGGCCGCGGATTGCAGAGCCAGCTCGCCCTCTTCACCATTGAGATCGAGTACTACGGGGTCTAGATTATTTGGCCCAGCAAGCTGCGGGGTGAAGGTGGCGAGCGGTTGGGCACCTTGATCCAAAATCGACCGCTGGAAAGCCTCGATCTCCTCTGGCGTCAGCACCTTATTTTGCGCCAGCGGGTCCTGCGGCACGACATAGACGGCAAAGGCGGGCATGGGAATGCGCCCCACCTGATCACGCGCAGCACTCATCATGCGCAGGGCCTCCCACTGCCCGCGTGAGATTGCCGCTGTGCCATCTTCATTGACCGCGATGCCGAGTGTCGCTGCATCTTCCCACAGTCCGGCGAGCCGGTCCGCGTCATCCACCATCGCCGTGCCGTCGGCATTCAGGCGACCCGCCAGCATGTCACTGAGCGTGCGCTTCTCTGCCAGTTGGGGGAAGATCCCCGACTGCATGGTCAGGGTGATCTCTGGCTCGCTCACCAGCACATCACAGCCAGCCAGCGCTGCCACTGAGCGCACTGCTTTGAGAAAAGGAATGGCACCGCTGTAGAAAGTGACGCGCCGCGCGGAGGCCCCCGCTGGGACATGGATGCGCAGCTTCGTTAGATCCAACGTCTTCATGTAGTCGGTCTCTTTCAGCAAGCCCTGGAGCAGACCCAGCGCCTGACTGAGCGGCACTTGATCGAGGGACACGCTGTGCAGGAAAAAGCGGTCGAGCCGATCCGTCAGTGGCACTTCAGCGGTTGCCGCACTTAGAGCTACAAGCGGGTCTGATTTCGGAGCTGGAGCGTGTGCAATGAGTGGCCGTGATTCATGGACTGAAGGCTGCGCCATTGGCACCGCCTTTTCCTGCACCATCTTCGGAGTTTCGGCAGCTTCCTCAGGCCAGAGCATGGCGGTGATCAGTCCCAGCACGACCAGGGCGGCGGCGACTGCGATCCATTTCATGGATGGCTGATTCGACACTGTCGCGGCAGTCTTTCTGAGCGTCGTCGTCTTGGCCACACGCGGCGTGGTGGCGAGTATCTGCCGGGCCTCAGCCTCCACATTCCTGGCTCTCACCGTGTCGCCGAGCATCGCCTCAAACCGAGACGCGGCGGCCAACTCACGCGCACAGTCGGGGCATTGCGTGACGCAGAGCCAAAGCTGGGCTGCCTCATCAGCGGTGGCGGTTTCATCCAGCCAACGGGCGACCAGATCAGCAAATTCAGAACTGTCAGAAGAGAGAGTCATGAGGTTATTCCAGGATGAGTCCCAGCCGACGTTGTACGCAGTCACGCAACTGACGGCGCAAGCGGCTAAGCGTTTGATAAAGCGCGTCCACGCTGAGACCTGCCTCAGCGGCGATGGTTTCGACTGGATGGCTGTGATTGTATCGGTCGCGGATGAACCGCGCGCTGCGCTCTGGCAGGTGCTCCAGGCAATGATTCTGTGCATGTTCCCGGTCCTGCCAGGGAGACTCCGCCTCATCCGCCGCGAACCCGTGGGACAGCGCCTCTAGCGTCTCCGCCGTGCAGGATTCCGGCAGCTTTCCCTGGGTGCGGCGATCTTCCAAAATCTTCCGAGTCGCTATCCCCCGCGCCCAGGCTCCGAAAGGCCGAGCAGGATCATACAGCTCAAATTTTTTCCAAAGGATCATGGCCACCTCCTGAAACACATCCTCCCGAGTGCCCGCATCACGCACTGCCGCCCCGATGAATGCCCGCAGGTCCGACTGGACGGCGAGAAAGTGGGGACGGAACTGATCGTGATCGGACATGCGCGGTTGGTTTACCCCTCTCTTTGGCAGAAGACCCCAATTCCTGACAAAAAAACTTCAGACCCGCCCAATTTACTTTTTCCCGATGCACCAGAGGTGC
>JBEBGU010000156.1:0-7722 GCA_040081325.1 Prosthecobacter sp. | reverse complement strand
CGATTGAACTGCACACTGCGATTCGTGAGAGCGTCCAGGTTCGGCGTTTTCGCCTGCGGATAACCGTAGCAGCCGAGTGTGGCGGCAAGATCGTCCGACATGAGCAGCAGGACGTTCGGACGTTTGTCAGCGGCCAACGCAACACACGAAAGACACAAGAACAGGAGAGGAATGAGTTTCATGGTGGGCCGCCTTTGGTTGTTCACTTCCCTTCCGCCGCCCACTGTTTCATTTGAGCGATGTTCTTCTCCACCGCCGGATTGCCTCGGCCAAGGTATTCGGCCATGTCGCTGTCGTATCGCGATGCGGTTTCAGGGCCGTGATCGTGAGTTTCGACCATCCATTGATCGAGGCGGGTGCGCAGGGACGCCAGAGTGGCCGAGTGGGCGGGATCGGTGGCGAGGTTGGTGAGCTGCCAGCGGTCGGTGGTCCATTCGTAGAGTTCCTCGGCGGGTCGGGTGGGGCTGAAGAGCAGCTTCTCACTCAGCGGATCGAGTTTGCCACTTTCATGCAGGGCGCGCAGGGTCTGCACGATGCTCTTGCCGTCCTTGTAGGCGTTGGGTTGCAGATGCGGGCGCTGGGGATGAAAATTGCGGATGTAGAGGAAGCGGTCGGTGCGCACGCTGCGGATGCGCTCGACGGTTTCATCACAGCGATCCCGCGCGGCGAAGATGGCATCGCGTTTGGGGTAGTCTTTGGCGAAGACATCGCGGCCCTGCATGATTTTTGGAAGCGGCAGGCCGGCGGCGGCCAGTGAGATCGCGCCGAGGTCGATCTGCATGACGAGATCCTCACGCACCGCACCTTTGGCAATGCCCGGGCCGCGCACGACGAAGGGAATGTGTGTGCCCTCGTTGTAGAGGAACTGCTTGCCGCGCGCGTGACTGATGCCGTGGTCGGTGATGAAGATGATGAGCGTGCTGTCGAGGATGCCCTCCGTCTCCAGTCGTGCGAGGACCGCGCCGACATGCTGGTCGGTGAAGCGCACCGCATCGAGATACGCCGCCCAGTCGCGCAGCAGCACGGGATCACGCGGGTAGTAGGGCGGCAGTGTCACCGCCTCCGGCTGCACCGCCGCGCCGAACGACTTCGCAGCACGCTGGGAGAGTTCCTGCGCTTTGTCATCCGTGCCACCGCGCTGCTTGCCGCCGCTGAGCTGCACCTGCATGAAGAAGGGCTGGCCTGCTTTGCGCCCAGCCCAGTCGGCATTGGCATACATGCCGGTGTCATATTCAAAGTTGTAGTCCGTTTTGCCAAGACCGCCGCCCTTGCCCTTCTTCCCCTTCACGCCGGGCAGGCCGCTGCCGATGCAGGTGTAGTAGCCCGCCTGCTGCAATAACTGCGGCACTGGCACCACGCCCTCTGGCAGCGTGATTTTCTCCACCCCGCGCCCGCTACGATGATGATGCGCGCCGATGCTGGTCTGATACATCCCCGTGATCAACGCCGAGCGGCACGGCGAGCACACCGGCGCGGTGACAAAGGCATTCGTGAACTTTGTGCCTTCGCGTGCCAGCCGGTCCACATGCGGCGTCTGGATCGTCTTCTCCCCGTAGCAGGAAAAGTTCGCCGACATGTCATCTACGACGAACCAGAGGATGTTCGGCTTGTCCGCCGCAGCCTTGGCGGAGTCGGGCTGCGCCGAAAATGCCGAATGCGGAATGCCGAATGACGAAAGGAGGAGAACAAGAATGAAGAGAGGTTTCACGATGCAGCCGTGAACGGTGGCGATGGCGGAGTTCATTCTTACATCTGGCTGTGTCCCATAGGGGCGCTTGGTGATCGCTACTTCTTCCTGCCCTTCTTCCCCGCTGCCAGCGGCTCCTTGAACTCCTGCACAGGGAACTTTTCTCTCAGCCGCTTGCTCAATGATTCGATGACCTGCGCGTGCTCGGGTTTGTCGGCGACGTTGAGGTTGTTCTGGGGATCGTTGACTTGGTTGTAGAGTTCGCGCACGGGCTGCTGGCCGGACTTGGTCCATTCGACGAAGCGCCATTTGTCGGTGCGCATGGCGATGCCGAGCCAGCCTTCTTTGGGATACCAACTGAAGGCGGCGTCATTCACCGTGGCGGTGGGATCTTCGAGCACGGGTTTCAAGCTGCGGCCTTGGAAGCCATCGTTGTGTTTCGCGCCCCACCAAGTGTGCTCGCCCATGTAATAGCCGTGGTCGCTCCAGAAGACGACGATGGTGTTCTTGGCGAGACCGGTCTCATCAAGCGCGGCGAGCAAGCGGCCGACCTGGGCATCGACATAGCTGATGGCGGCGAGGTAGCCGTGCAGGCACTCGCGTTTAAACGGCTCGGGCAGGTCGCCCTGCGGCACGTTGGCATACCAGCGGAAATCTTGGCCGGAAGTGGCGGCGAAGTCGGGTGCTCCTTTGGGCAGAAACTCATTAGTAGCGAGTGGGAGCTTGGCGCGGTCGTAGAGATCCCAGTATTTCTTCGGGCTGATCCACGGCACATGTGGATTGGCAAAGCCGACGGCGAGGAAGAAGGGCTTGTCGGGAGTCTTCGCGTGATCGCGGAGTTGGGCGATGGCGTTGGCGGCGCAGTCGCCATCAAGGAGATCGTCGTCGCTGCAATCGACGGCTTCAAAGGCGGGCACAGCGGAGGTGCGGCTGCCTTTGCCTTTCTGTGGCAGCGTGGTGCCGCTGGCTTTGGCATCGGCGAGAAATTTGGCGACGACTTGCTGCGCGGCTTCTTGCTGTGCCACGCCGGGATGGTCCACGAGGCGTCGTCGTCGATGCCCACATGGTAGATTTTGCCGAGACTGCGTGTGTGGTAGCCGTTGTTTTTGAAGTGCTCAGGCAGTGTGGTGATGTCCGGCATGGTGGTGCGCAGCGTGCGACCGATTTCAAAGATGTCTGTAGTGGCCGGATAGCGCCCGCTGAGCATGGAGATGCGCGAGGGAGAGCACAGCGCCTGCTGCACATAGCTGCGCTGGAAGACCATGCCGCGCTTCGCCAGTGCATCGAGGTTCGGCGACTTCACCGTCGTGTCGCCATAGCAGCCGAGCTGCGGGCGCATGTCGTCGCTGGCGATGAAGAGGACATTGGGCCGCTCTGCGGCCAATGACGAATGCAGTATGACGAATGACGAAAGGAAGAGAAGAGGCGTCAGAAGTTTCATGGCTGCTCCAACGTGAATATCGGGTGCCTATTTCAGCTCCTTGATCCGCACATTGCGATACCACACCCGCAGTGCCTCGTCTTGGAAGGCGATGTGGCCTGCGTTGGCGAGGTGCTTGAAATTGATGTCGTCGAGGCTGGTGTCGATGACCTGCTCGCCATTGAAGATGACCTTCACGCTGCGGCCTTTGACAGTGATCGTGTAGCGGTTCCACTCGCCCGCAGGCTTCACCATGTTTTTGGATGGGCCGATGCCTTTCACGATGCCGCCGCAGTCGTGGTGGCCGGGTTTTTCCAGGCCATAGGTGTCGAGGATCTGCACCTCGAAGCCGCTTTTGACGTGATCCTTCAAATCACCGACGCGCATGAACACACCGCTGTTGCCCTTGGCATTGATCTTGAATTCGAGGTCGAGCACGAAGTCGGCGTACTGCTTCTCGGTGGAGATGTAGGCATCATAGCGCTGCCATCCTTTTTCGCCTTCACGCGGATGCAGTGACACGCTGCCATCTGGCTCGACCAGCCAGTTCCCCGTGGTTTTCCAGCCGGTGAGATCCTTGCCGTTGAAGAGCGGGACAAAGCCAGCGGCATCCGCGGCGGGATGCTGTGCTAATGACGAATGCAGAAGAACGTATGAAGAAAGGAGAGGGCAGAGAGTTTTCATGGTGGTTGGATGGCGGGAATGAAACGGCGCGCTCGGGCAAATCACACACTCAGGATTGAATGACAAGATGAGCCCACAGGAGTCCATTGCCGGCATCACGAGCCTTGGCATGATGGGTGGCCATGTGTCGCTGCTTCACCCTTCTGTCTTTCCTGTCCCTCGGGTCCATCTCCCACGCCATGGAAGTGCGTGTCTCCTCCACACTCACGCCTCAACAAGCCCTGATCCAAATCCGCGAGGCCCGCAAAGTCGGTGACACCTCTCCTGCGACGATCCTTTTCCCGGAAGGCACCACCGAGCTCCTCACGCCGCTCACGCTCGAAGCCACCGATTCCAACATCACCTTCACCGGCACGCAAAGCACGCTCATCGGTGGCCCCAAAGTCACCGGCTGGGAAAAACACACAGGCGAGATCGTCAAAGCGGATGTCTCGAAGCTGCTGCCGAAAGGCTTCGTGCCGAAACAACTGCTCTGCGACGGCGAACGCCAGATCCTCGCCCGTTACCCGAACTTCGACGCGAAGGACCCGCTCTACGGTGGTTGGGCCTTTGTGCCAGCCTTCCCACCCGCCGGTGCTCCCGATGGCCACCTTTGGAAACGCACCCTCTTCGTGAAGCCCGAAGACGTCCGCTCCTGGGCGCATCCTGAGGACGTGGAGCTCGACATCTTCGCCCAGTACGGCTGGTGGAACTTCCTCGAGCCTATTGCGTCACTCGATCCGCAGCCGCGACTGCTCACGCTGAAAAAAGACTGCTCCTACGACCTCCACCCGAACAACCGCTACCACTTCCAAAACGCCCTCGAAGAGCTCGACGCCCCCGGCGAGTGGTTTTACGACAAGCACAGCGGCGTGCTGTATTTTTGGCCGGTTAAACCCATTGAGCAGTGCGAGGTGCGACTCCCACTCACCAACGCCTTCTTCAAAATCAAAAGCGCAAAGAACATCACCCTCCGTGGCCTCACGCTCACCGGCACGCACGGCAGCGCCATCGTCTTCGAGCGGGCGGAGGACTGCCTCGTCGAGAAGTGCGTCATCACCAAGGTCGGAGCCTTCCACGGCAGCGGTGTCGGAGTCAGCGATGGCAAAAACGTGCGTCTCTCACGCTGCGAGATCAGTTTCACCGGCAGCAACGGCGTCAGCCTCAGTGGCGGCGACCGCAAAACGCTCACCGGCCCCGGACACAGCGTCGAGGACTGCCACATCCATCACATGGGCGTCTTCAACAAGAACGCCTGCGGCGTCGCCATGTATGGCGTGGACAATGCCGTGCGGCATTGCCACATCCACGACGGCCCGCGCATGGGTATTCAGATGAGCGGGAACAATCTCATCGTCGAATACAACCACCTCCATCACCTCTGCTTAGAGACGCAGGACGGTGGTGCCATCTACACCGGCGGACGCGACTGGATCAGCAGCCGCGGCAGCAAGTGGCGCTACAATTTGATCCACGACGTCATCGGCTGCGGCCAGGAGGCCGGCGGTTTGAAGCATCCTTGGTTCACCTTCGGCCTCTACCCCGACGACAACTCGGGCGGCATTGACATCATCGGCAACATCGTCTTCCGCGTCGCCCACACGCCCATCCACATGCACAACTCGCGCGATTGCATCGTGGAGAACAACATCTTTGCCCTCGGCGGCAAGTTTCAGTTTGATCTGCACGGCTGGACCAAAGAGCAGCGCTTCTACACCAGCCACATCGACACCATGATCAAAGGCTACGAATCCGTCGCTGGCCAGCTCGCGTGGACCAACATGCGCGGCATGGACCTGCACCCGAAAGACGCCATCCGCGACGACGGCACCATGATGAGCGGCAACAGCTTCCAGCGAAACATCCTGTTCAGCGACACCCCCGGCGTGAAGTATGGCGACATCCGCAACGCCACGCCGAAGTGGAACACCCTTGATCACAACCTCGCCTGGAACGGCAGCCATCCCGTCGTCACCGGCATCAACAAAGTCGGCCCCGACAAGCCCGGCGAGCCGCTGCTCACGGAGAACTTCGACAGCGCTGAGCCTGGCAAAACGCCGAAGGGTTGGGGCTTCAACCATCGCCCGAACAAAAACGTGCAACTCCTCGCCGCCGACGGTGCCCTGCGAGCCGACTGCGCCCTCGGCACCGATCCCGGCAATCCCAAGACCGTCTTCCACGGCCCCGATGTGCCCATCACACCCGGAGCCGCCTACCGCATGCGACTCCGCGTCAAATCCACCGAACCCACCGCGAAGCTCAGCCTCGCCTTCGCCAGCTTCAAAAACGGCGAAGGCTACTGGCAGGCCGGCAGCACCAGCATCACCGCCACGCCTCAGTGGACCGAGTTCGAAGCCACCGGCCGCATGCTCCGCGAAAACGAAGCCGCCTGGAAACCCTGGATGAAGCACTTCTGGCTCCGCATCGACTGCCACGAGCCCAAGGGCCAGATCTTCATCGACGACATCCGCCTCACCGAATGCGCCCCCCTCGATGAATGGACCTCCTGGCAAGCCGAAGGCTGGGACAAACACAGCCTCATCGCCGATCCCAAATTCGTGGACTGGAAGAACGACGACTTCCGCCTCAGGCCCGACTCACCGGCCTTCAAGCTCGGCTTTGAAGCGATCCCGGTGGAGAAGATTGGCATCAGGAAGTGACGTAGCACGAGTTTTCCAGCTCGTGTTTGCCCAGCGGCCATGGCAATCCAACCATTGCAAGGTTGCACCGATCCGTTAGTTTCGGCGCATGAAACAGCTCACCATCGAAATGGATGACCTCACCTTCCAGTCTGCTGAGTCCCTGGCTCAAAAGGCTGGCAAACCTCTCAGCGCCATGCTGCTTGATCTGTTGAAGCGGTTCACGCCTGCTGCTCAGAGTGAGTTTGACCGGCTGACTCGTGAAGAGGACGCCATTCGCGAACGACTCCGCCAGGGCGGTCGCCAATTCACGGCCAGCGATAGGCTGTCGCGGGATGAACTTCACAGCCGTCATGCGCTTCGTTGATACCAACATCCTGCTCTACTCCATCAGCAGTGTTCCAGCCGAGGCCGCCAAAGCGGATCAGGCACGACAAATCCTCCGTTGCCCGGACATTGCGCTCTCCGTTCAGGTTCTACAGGAGTTCTACGTGCAGGCCACACGCCCCAGCCGCCCTGATCCATTGACGCACGAGGAAGCTGTGGCCCTGCTACGGACATGGAGACGTTTCCTGACCCAGGACATCACACTGAGTGTCCTTGAGGACGCCCTCACCATCAAAGCCCGCTGGCAGCTATCCTACTGGGACTCCGCCATCATCGCCGCAGCCAGACAAGTCGGCTGCACCGAAGTTCTGTCTGAAGACATGAACCACGGCCAGGACTACGGTGGCGTGAAGGTGGTCAATCCCTTCAAATAGGTATACCCGGCCAAGCCGAAGGCTGGGACAAACACAGCCTCATCGCCGATCCCCTCTTCGTGGATTGGAAAAACGACGACTTCCGCCTCAAGCCCGAGTCACCCGCTTTTAAACTCGACTTCAAAGCAATCGCGGTGGAGAAGATCGGGGTAAGAAAATAGTTCCTGGCTTTACTCCTTTATATCGCGTTAGCACGGGCTAAAGCGGCAAGACAAATCTTCCCTCACACCCACCAAGTTTTGCAAAGCGATCATGGCTGAACGAACAGACATTCCAAAAAAAGCTCGTCATGCAATTCTTCGAGAGGCAGGCTACTGCTGTGCGGTTCCAACATGTGGCACAACGCTTGCAATTGACCTTCATCACATTTGGGAAGTTAAGGACGGCGGTGGAAACGAGTTGTCTAATCTGATAGCGCTTTGCCCCACTCACCATGCGCTCTATCACCGAGGATTTATTTCGTCTGAATCCATAGCAGAGTGGAAACGTCGCTTGGTCGCCATCAATGAAGTTGGTTCAGACACCATTCATAAAATAGTTTCAGAACTGCTT
>JBEBGU010000155.1:0-7740 GCA_040081325.1 Prosthecobacter sp. | reverse complement strand
TAATATATGTTAAGTAATTCCGCAATCCTCAAGTTGGGATTCTTTGACTGAGGATTGGTTTCGCACTCTCTCCAAGCAGTTTTGCCACCTATTGCGAATTTTTTTTGGTGAGTGAGGATCATCTGTGATCTTCTGATTTCAGTTGGCTTCTTTCTGCTGTTTGATCCGGCTTATGAGTTATCTGAATCATCCCGCTCGGCGTGCCGACCTGCGGGCGCTTTACCAAGATACGCTTCTGAATGACGTGATGCCTTTTTGGCTGCTGCATGGGATGGACCGTGAGCATGACGGGATCATGACGACTTTAGATCGCGATGGGAGTGTGCTGGACTCGGACAAGAGCATTTGGTTTCAAGGACGAGCGGGTTGGATGTTTGCGACGCTCTTCAACACGGTCGAAAAGCGTCCTGAGTTTTTTGAGGCAGCAGGCTCGTGTGTTAGTTTTTTGGACAAGCATGGCTATGCGACTGACGGAAAACTTTTCTACACAGTGACTCGCGAGGGGCGCCCACTGCGGATGCGTCGTTACGTTTATAGCGAGGCCTTTGCTAGCATTGCCCATGCGGCTTATGCGAAGGCTTCGGGTGATGAACGCTATCATGACGTGGCACTGCGGGACTTTACCAACTATCTAAGGCACTCCTTTGAGCCTAGCGTGATGACTCCGAAAATCAATTCGGACACGCGGCCCATGATTGGCATCGGATCACTCATGATTGGGATCGTGACGGCGCAGGAGCTGCGGGCAAATCTGGGGCACGTGGATGTGTCGGGTCGCACTGCTACGGAGTGGATTGATCGTTTCATTTTCGATATTGAGCGGTTGTTCTTCAAACCTGATTTGGAGGTGCTCATGGAAACGGTGGCACCAGATGGGGCACTGATGGATCATCATGAGGGTAGGATGTTGAATCCAGGTCATGCTATCGAGTGTGCTTGGTTCATTCTGCATGAGGGCAGGCTGCGTGGGGAAGCTAGCTACATCAGGCTAGGTTTGCGGATCCTAGACTGCATGTGGCAGCGCGGCTGGGATCGTGAGCATGGCGGGCTATTTTACTTCCGTGATGTGCATGACAAACCAGTTCTGGAATACTGGCAGGACATGAAGTTCTGGTGGCCTCACTGTGAAGCGATCATCGCCACAGCACTGGCCTATGAAGTGAGTGGCGATGCCAAATACAGTGACATGCACGCGGCGGTGCATGATTGGAGTTTCAAGCATTTCCCAGACGCCGAGCATGGCGAGTGGTATGGCTGGTTGCACCGTGATGGCGGCGTGTCACAGCCAGCTAAGGGCAGCCATTTTAAGGGGCCGTTTCACTTGCCGCGTATGCTCTGGTATATGGATCGTCAGCTTGCTTGATCAATCATCCAGAGGAATGCGTGCCATCTCAGCCGCACGATCTTTATTGAGGGCGATAGCACGGATCACAAAGGTAATGAAGACTGCGGCAGTGACACCAAAGGCGACATAGGGCACCCATTCGAGCCAGTTTTCGTAGATGACTTGTTTGAACATGATGGTGTGTGGTGGTGATTACTCGCTAGCGCCGCCTGTGCGGTTCTTGTCTGGATTGCCGGGGCCGGGGATGAGCTGTGGAGTGCCGGGTGCGTTTTTGAGTTTGTTTTCGACCTCTGGAGTGTCGTATTTGCCCAACTTCTGAAGGTAGGCGATGACGGCCACGATCTTCGTATCGGGGGAGGCGCTGAGGTTGTCGTTCTTCAGCATGTTGACGATTTCGATGCCTTGTTTGATGGCGTCTTCTTTGATTTCAACATCGGTCATGGCGGGGTAGGGGACGCCGAGTGTGACCATGGTGGCGATCTTCTTGGGCAGGGTCTTTTGATCGAACTTGTCGGTGAAGAGATGCGGGTAAGACGGCATGTTCGAGCCGATGGAAGTGCTGCGCGGGTCCTTCATGTGATTGAAGTGCCAGCTATGAGGATACTTGCCGCCTTCACGTGCGAGATCGGGTCCGGTGCGCTTTGAGCCCCACTGGAAAGGGTGATCGTAAATGCTCTCACCCATGCGGCTGTAGTCTCCGTAGCGGAGCACGTCAGGCAGCATGGTGCGGATCATTTGGCTATGGCAGTTGTAGCAGCCTTCACTCACATAGATGTCGCGCCCGGTTAGTTCCAATGGCGTATAGACCTGCTGAATGCGGTCCTCCATGTTCTTGGCTCGGTTCACCATGACGGTGGGGATGATTTGGATCAATCCGCCGAGAGCTACGGCGACAAAGGTGAGTAAGGTGAAGGGCAGCCAATTCTCCAGAAGTCGCTCATACCACTGCGACCAGGACTGATGCGAGGCGGCGAATTTTTTCACCGCGATCACGCCAAAAATGAACGAGCAAATCAGCGCGGCGATGTCTGCGCCTTTGGGGAGGAAGATCCACCCCATGAGTAGAAACAGACCGCCAAAGAAGTAGGTCACGGGATCGGCCAGGAAGGTTGTCTTCATGTCCATGTTATCAATCGTGCCACGCTGGATCACAGTTACCTCGCGGGTTTCATTGACCGCCTTGCCACTGCGGGCAGTGAGCCAGAGATTCACCAGCATCATACCCATACCGACCAGATACATGGCACCACCGATGACGCGGAAGCCCATCATGGGGCGGATGGCGGTGAGCGTTTCCAAGAAGTTTGGATAGGTCAGCGCAGTGCCTGCGGCATTCGTCGAGTTCAGCATGAGGCCCTGCATGATACCTGAGACCCACATGGCGGCGACATAGAGTAGGATGCCAAAGACGGATATCCAGAAGTGGAAGTTCGCCATCGGCACTGAGTAAAGTTTGGTGCCGTATAGGCGTGGCGTGAGCCAGTAGAATAAACCTGCTGCCATCATGCCATTCCAGCCGAGGGCTCCGCTGTGCACATGGCCGATGGTCCAGTCGGAGTAGTGAGAAAGAGCGTTCACTGCGCGAATGGAAAGCAGTGGCCCCTCAAAAGTACACATGCCGTAGAATGTCACGGCGGCGATGAAGAATTTCACCACGGGGTCTGTGCGTAGCTTGTCCCAAGCCCCACGCAGCGTGAGAAGACCGTTCAGCATGCCACCCCAACTCGGCGCCCATAGCATGAGACTGAAGAACATGCCGAGCATTTGCAGCCACTTCGGCAAAGACGTGTTCAGTAAGTGATGCGGTCCGGCCCAGATGTAAATAAAGACGAGGGACCAGAAGTGAACGATGGACAGACGATAGGAGTACACGGGCCTCTCCACCGCTTTGGGCAGGAAGTAGTACATAATGCCGAGGATCGGTGTGGTCAGGAAGAAGGCCACGGCGTTGTGCCCATACCACCACTGGACGAGTGCATTCTGCACACCCGAAAAGATCGTGTAGCTGTGCGTCCAACTCGTCGGGATGGAGATGTGATTGACGATATAAAGCATCGCCACCGTGATGATCGTGGCGATGTAGAACCACAGGGCGACGTAGAGTGAAGGCTCGTTACGTTTGGCCAGCGTCCAAAAGAAATTCACGGCAAACACGACCCAGATGAGGGCGACTGCGATATCGATGGGCCAGATGAGTTCGGCGTATTCTTGACCGCGAGTGAAGCCCAGTGGCAGGGTGACTGCCGCGCTGACGATGATGAGCTGCCAGCCCCAGAAGTGGATTTTCGATAAGATGTCCAACCCCATGCGAACTTTGCACAAACGCTGTGTGGAATAATAGATGCCTGCGAACATCATATTCCCGACGAAAGCGAAGATGACCGCATTGGTATGCAGTGGACGCAGGCGGCCAAAGGAGAGCCAGGAGGTGAGATTGAGTTGATGGAAGTTTAACTGAGCGGCGATTAACACTCCGACGAGCATCCCGACGATGCCCCAGATGATGGATGCCCACATGAACTGGCGGACGACCTTGTCGTTGAACTCAATGGTTTGCTTGGTGGCGGTGTTAGTCATGGGAGATTGATGGGCTTAGTTTTCGCGGCTCAAGGTCGAGTGGCTGGCTCCATCACCATCCAGCGGCAGAAGAGAGATCTGCTCCATGGAGCAGCGCTGGCGCTGACTGCGCTCAGCGAAAAAGAGGACGGCAAAGAGCACCGCAAATGCGAGGCTCATGAAGATGGTAACGGCAAAAACTTCCATGTGCGCCGAACGAAGCGCAGCGGGTCAGGTGCCGCTCTGCGCTCCTTGCTGTAGGATGCACCGATCTTGTGGGCACAGCTCAGAAATTGAGCTTGTGACCTGCGGCGTGGATCGCCTTGATCACAAAGTTAGAGGAGCATTCATCTAGTCTTCAGGAGCGTTTTTCGGGCACGTAAGCTGCGGCAAGATTGACCTTGAAGCGCCAGTTCACGACCTCATCTTGCTGATCTGCGGTACGCTTAAAATTGAGCGTCACAGCGCAGTCTTCACGCCGGAGTTTGTAGGGCATCTGGTAAGTCACGGTCATGGTCGCCTGATCGTAGTGGGCAGGGACGACACCGAGTCCGCCGATTCTCATCCGTACGCTCTCAGGGACGACTTCACCGAGTCCTTTGAGATTGGCTTGGATGAGCGGTTGGCGTTCAGTGATCAGCTCCTCTGGTAAAGGTTTGAGTTCGACGAGTGGATTGCCTTTGTCGTCCTTGGCATTGGCCACGAGGAAGTGATTGGAGGAGACATCACCACGCCCACGAAAGCTGGTGGCGAGCTTGAAGTTCGTGTCACTTTCCCCATGGATGATGTAGCGGCCCATCTTGCCCATCGGAGTGTCCCAGGTGACTTTTTGATTGTTGACGGTGACGAGAGTTTCATAGCCGACCTGCAGCGCGGTTTCGGTGGTGCTGTCATCAAAGATGCCGAAGGGATAGGCGAAGGAAGTGCAAGTGATGCCGAGGTTCTTTTCCAGATAATCCTTGGAGTCCTTCAGTTCACCTAGCACCCAGAGTTGATGGTCTGCTTCCTTGCGGCCTTTTTTCAATCGGAGGCTCTCATGCGAGACGCTGTGGCTGCCGATTTCGCAGCCGTTTTTCATCATCTCCTTGATCTGATCCCAGCTCATCGAGCGACCACCGATATTCACATACTTCTTGTAGATGTAGGCGGTGAATGGAAACCCAAACTCCTTGAGCACGGGATACGCATAAGTGTGAACACCTTCCCAGCCATCGTCCATGGTGATGACGATGCACTCTTCGGGGATGTTCTTTTGACCCTTACGCCAGGCTAGGACGTCACTCAGCGGGATGACCGGTATGCCGGAGTCTTTGATGGCCTGCATCTGCTCACGAAACTTCGATGCGGCGATGATCATCGGGCTACCACCCCGCTCACGGAAGTCGTGATAGCCGAGAATGGCGACAACGGCGGACTTGTTCAACTCAAACGCGATGGCTTTGGGCGCGGCTTCTTCAGGCTTGGCCGCCTCAAAGATGGCACTGTTGAGCACGCGCGCCTCGATGGCCTGTTGTTCTGGGGTTAAGACTGGCTCAGCGGGCTTGGGTTTTGCCTGGGGCGGAGGCTCTGCAGTTATGCCTGCGGCTCTGGCAAGACGATCCAATTTGGCCTCAATGCGTTTGCATGAGGTGGCTGGGAGCAGGAACGCTGCGAGGAGACAGATCGGTAGGAGCCGCATCGGCAAGCTTTAGCCGACGACTCTGGTTTTGGCAACTCATGCACAAGGTCTTGCAAAACGGCGGTCATCGCGCACTCTGAAACGTGCTCCGAACCCTCCTCAAATCCAAGATCCACCGCGCCACTGTCACCGATGCCAACGTTCAATACGAAGGAAGCATCACTATACCGACGGATCTGATGGAGGCCTGTGATCTGTGGGAGGGTGAGAAGGTGCTTGTGACTTCGATCACCAGCGGCAATCGGCTTGAGACCTATGTGATCACTGCACCAGCAGGTTCGGGGCAGATCGTCATCAATGGTGCCGCTGCGCATCTGATCGGCAAAGGCGAGATGGTCACGATCATGGCGTTTGGTCAAAGTCAGATGCCGGTTAGACCGAAGCGACTCCTGATGAATGAGCGCAATGAGATCGTGAATACGACCGTGCTGTAGATCACTTCAGCGTGAGATCTTCCATCAGCACTCGAAGCTGATCATGAGTGCGGGAGACCATGCCTTGAGTCGGTGGGCCAGAGAGACGATCACTCCAGACTTTCTCTAACTCAGTGAGCACGAGAATGACTGGCTGCAAGAGCTGCGAGTGACGAGTCAGGTCACTCAATGTCGAGAAATTCTGCCGCAACAGGGCAAGCAGGGCAGGGGAACCGATGCAGAGCGGGCGCTTGTCCACCTCAGGGGTTTCGACCACCAGTTTTGAGACGATTTCCAAGGATCGCATCCACGCTCCGATATTTACGAGAACGGACAAGTCTTCGTCACGTTGCTCGCGCAGCAACCGCATTAACTCTTGGTGACACGCCACAATCTCTTGGCGCATGTCTTTCCATTCATCCGACTCAGCCATCTTGGCCTGAGCCATGAGGCGTGGCATCATTTTCTCCCCGACGCCTAACATGCGGCAGTAGGTTACGATGTCTTGGTTGTTGTTGCGGAACTGCTGTGAGTCTCCGGCCTCCCAGATCAAAAAGGTTTCTCCAATAAGACTGCCAAGTGTGAATGCTGCCTTGGTGCGGTCCGCTGTAGGAGCTGGCGGCTGGGGCCTGTAAAGCTGACGCCAGCGCGCTTTCGTATGCTTTCCAGCCATCTCCAGAAAATCCGCAGGTGTCTGATCGGCGGTCCAAAAAACCGCCCGAGTTACAAACTCACCGGCGCTTGCTGAAATGGAGTTCTGTCCTGCCTGATCAAGTGCCTGTGCAGAGGCTGGCTTAGTCACTCCCCAAACGATGCCAAGAATGGCCGCACTCAGGAGGAGCTGGTTCGGGAAAAAAATCACGGTGAGAGGAAAGATGAACGCGACTCAGATGGCGCAGATGGCAAGAGTGTTCAAGAACGACCTCTGGCTTCATGCATCGACAGATTTTGCCCCATGCAACTAGAGGAGTTTAAACGAAACTTCCCGCACATCAGTGAGACGTGCGGGAAGTTATGAACAAAGGCAACGAACTAACTAAAATTCTTCAAGCCGCACGAGCTTTCAGGCGCACTTTTTTCTCGACCAGTTTTGGCTGCGTGGTGGGTTTGAACGACTCACCGAACAAATACTGACGAGCACTGTCAACCTGTGCCATGACACGGTTGTGCCATTTGGTGAAGTCTTTGCCGAAGCTGCTAGCGGCGTTCGGATCGAGGATGGCCTCGGCTAGGTCTTTATGCTGTGCACGCAGTTCCATTTCAATTTGGAAACCGATTTCAGGGATGTGCAATTCTACGGCTTCAAACATGTCCATCACCCGGGCTGCATAGCTTCTGTCCCAAATTTTGTCGTCGTCCTCATAGCTGCTGGTGATCAGGTGAGCGATGAGATATTCGGCATTGTCTGAATAGACTTCGGCGGCTTCGATCACTGAATCAAAACTGTCGCTCTCGCTCGTGACGGGCAAAACGATGGAGAGGCTGATGTCGGCCTCGCTGAGTAGCACATCCAATTGGTGATTTTGATAGAATTTGGAAAAGAATTCTCCCAAGCCTGTACTTACCTCAAGAATGGTGATTGGGCTGCTTTCCAGGAGGCTGAGGAGGGATCGACCTGTGAGTCGAGTACTGTCCAACAGATGGCGATCCTCGTCTTTTTGGGTTTCTTCCACCAGTGTTTTCACCTGATGGGGGACGCCGTATTGGCCGAGGTAATGACTGAAGCAATGAGCCAACGTGCTCTTGCC
>JBEBGU010000920.1:0-2010 GCA_040081325.1 Prosthecobacter sp. | reverse complement strand
CGCGGAGTTGGTGAAGCGCATCGCCGAATTGGCCAATGAAAAGATCATCACTGACATCGTCGCCGTGCGTGATGAGTCGGATGAGAACACCCGCGTGGTGGTGGATCTGAAGCGCGATGCCCGGCCGCAGGTCGTGCTGAACAATCTCTACAAGTTCACTGCGCTGGAAAGTAGCTTCAGCATCCACATGCTCGCCATTGATGGCGGTCGTCCGCGTGTGCTCAGTATCAGAGATGCCATCGCATGTTACATCGAGCATCGCCGTGAGGTCATCATTCGCCGCACGAAGTTCCTTCTGAAAAAAGCCGAACAACAGGCGGAGAAGCTTGAAGCCTATCTCCTCGCGCTTGGTCATCTTGATGACTTCATCAAGATCATCCGCGATAGCCGTAATCGCGATGAAGCTCGTGCAGGACTCAAGGCTTATCAGTTCAGCACCCAGACGGCGATGAAGCTGGGCATCCTGCTCCGCAATCAGCCTAGCATTCAGGGTGAGCGCTATGTCTTCACCGATACTCAGGTGGATCAGATCCTGGAACTCCGCCTCTATCAGCTCACGGGCATGGAGCGGGATAAGATCAAAGCCGACTACGATGAGTTGCTGGCCACGATCACTGATCTCATGGACATCCTGGCTCATGAGCATCGCGTGCTGACCATCATCAAAGACGAGCTGCATGTCATCAAAGCCAAGCACGGCAATGGTCGCCTCACTCGTATCGATGCCACTGGTGGTGGGATTGAAACTATCGACCTCATCCCGAATGATGCGAACATCGTTACCCTCACTCACTTTGGATATGTGAAGCGCACGCTCACCACCGAATACCGCCTGCAAGCTCGCGGCGGCAAGGGATTGAAAGGCATGGAAGCCCGTGAGGCACAGACGAAGGAAGATAAGAATGACTTCGTTGAAACCTTCTTCAGCGCGAACATGCATGACTTCCTGTTGTTCTTCACGAATACAGGCCGCGTCTATGTGGAGCGTGTCTATCAGCTCCCAGAAGCTCCGCGCACAGGTAAAGGACGTAGCATTAAAAATGTGCTGAATCTCGGACCTGAAGAGAAGATCAACAGCGTCCTGCGCCTCGAAGCCCAAGGCGTGGAAGACGAAGCCATGTGGAGCCCAGAGAAGTTCGTTCTCTTTGCGACTCGCGATGGCACGGTGAAAAAGACATCGCTAGATGCCTTCAAAAACTACCGCAAGGCCGGCATGATCGCGATCAACATCGAAGAAGGGAATGATCTCGTCGATGTGGTGCTCACAGATGGAAAGAGCAACGTCTGCTTTGTCACCCATGAAGGCATGTGCCTCCAATGTGAAGAGACGGACATCCGCCCAGTCGGACGTAACTCCATTGGTGTTCGTGGCATTCGTTTAGAGGAAGGCGACTACCTCGTGTCCCTCACCATGGTTGAGTCTGATAAGCAGTTGCTTGTGGTTTCTGAAAAGGGCTTGGGCAAGCGCACACCCTTTGAAGAATACCGCCTGATCAATCGTGGTGGAAAGGGTGTGACTACTCTGAACGTCACTGAAAAAACGGGTAAGGTCGCTGCGGCTATGGCTGTGCATGACGATGACGAACTGATGCTGATCACCAGCAAAGGTCAAAACGTACGCATCCGTGTCGGTGGTGAAAAAGGCATCCGTGAAACCGGGCGCAATGCTCAAGGCGTGAAGCTCATGGACCTCAAGAAAGATGAGACCATCCAAGACGTGGCCACCGTGATCGCTGAAGAGGAAGAAGAGACCACTGACGACGTCGCAACTGATGAATCGACAGAAGTCGTTGATGCGACGGCTGAAGATACAGCGACCGAGGCTTGAGAATGTAGATTTTGAGCCAGAGCAGTTGAATGGCTGCTCTGGCCTCATGCCAGCATCTTCGGCACTAGTTCGCCATGCACGTTGGTGAGGCGCATGTCGAGACCTTGGAATTTCACAGCGAGCTTGGTGTGATCAAATCCGAGTAGATGTTGAAGCGTGGCGTGAAGGTCATGCACATGCAC
>JBEBGU010000919.1:0-2015 GCA_040081325.1 Prosthecobacter sp. | reverse complement strand
TCGTAGATGCCGACGATCACCATCACGCCGCGATCCCGCAGGCAGGCGATAGCAGTGTCAGCAGCCTCGCGACCTTTGCCGCCGACGCAGAGAAGAACGGCATCCACGCCGTGACCATCCGTCCAGGCGCGCACCTCGTCTTCGAGCTTGGATTGAGATGGATTGACCACATGCTCAGCCCCCATGGCGAGCGCCGTGTCGAGTCGGCCTTGTACGAAGTCTGCTCCCATCACGCGGACACCTGAGGCCTTGAGCAGACTCGTCGCCAGTAAACCGACGAGGCCCTGGCCTAACACCAGCACACGTTCACCGAGACGTGCACCAGATTGGCGGACGGCTTCCATCGAGATCGAGGCCAGCGTCGTGTAAGCTGCCTGCCAGTCTTCCACTCCGTCAGGAATGGACGACGCGAGTAGATCAGGCACTGCGATCATCTCCGCATGAAACGCGCACTCCGCGCCACCGCAGACCACGCGATCACCGACCTGGAAGCGTGTATTGAATTCATCCACGGCGATCACCACACCCGCCGCCGAGTAACCAAGAGGCGATGGCGATTCGAGCCTGTTGCGCACCTTCTCCATCGCCGCCTTCCAGCCCAAAGTCTTCGCCGTATCCAGCACTTTCTTGACCTGATCTGGCCGCGCTTTCGCTTTTTGCAGCAACGACATCCGCGCTTGCTCCACCTTCATTTTTTCTGTGCCCGGTGAAATCACCGAGCACATCGTCTGCACCAAGATGCCACCAGGTGGAGGCACTGGCGCAGGCACGTCTTGAAGCTCGAGACGTCCGTCTTGGTATTGGGCGAGTTGTTTCATGGGCTTGGGCTAATGTTAGTGATGCAGTTTTGTCACTAACCACTTGTGTTTACCTGCGCTGGTCTTTTCTATTTCGTGAACTTCGCGCAGCAACAGGATGAAATCGTCGCCGAGCTTTTTCATCAAACTCGTGCGCATGGGTTCCATGCGTGAGTTCTTCCATTGCGGCCCAGGCAAGTAGCGCAACTCGATTTCACCTTGGCGTTCCTGAGCGAACTGCACGGCTAGGAGGCCGTCAAAAATGCGGTCGTGCATGTTGATGGCGGTGAGAGAGATGCGGCGACCGGTGGCGCTGACGAGGAACTCATAGTCGCGGCCCACGACTTCTTCGATCTCGATCATGGGCAGCTCGGCGTCGGGCCTAGCGGCGAGTTTGACATAGTCGCCGGTGCGGTAGCGGATGAACGGCATGGCGTGATTGTGAAACGAGGTGCCGATGACTTCGCGGTTCCCGTTTTCATCAGGCTCACCGAACTCGGCATAACCATAAGTGGGCCAAAAGTAGAGATGGTCCGAACTACGACCCTGTGCGGCGAGGACGACGCGCTCGCTGTGTCCATACCAGTGAAACACATGCGTGCTTAAAGCCTGCTCCAGATACTGCTGGGATTCGGTGGTGAGTTTCTCGGAGCCGCATAGCACGGACTTGATCGGGAAGTCGAGTTTCAGTCCGCTTTGCTCCAGTCCGCGAGCCAGCATGAGAGCAGCGCTGGGATAGGCGTGAAGATGCTGCGGGCGGAATCGGTTCAACGCAGCGACATACTCGGGTAGCCGCTCCAGTGTGAGATGATACGAGGAGAGGATGAGCCAGTTCCGCGAGGCGTCGTAGTAACTAATGCTGCCGTGCGCTTGGCTGGAGGTCACGCCGCCTCGAATGACGGCCACGCGATCACCGACCTTGTAGCCGCGCCGTGACCATTGGGCTTCGAGATAAGCCTGTTCTTTTGGGCGACTGATTCCTTTTTGCAGATAAAAGCCGACAGGCACGCCACTCGATCCGCCTGTTGTGATGTAGAGCCGCTGTTTCGCAGAGAACTCTGGATTCACCATTTGCTCGCGGTGCAGCAGGAGGTCTTGCTTGGTGAGCAAGGGGTAGTCGGCCAGTTGCTCCAGCGACTCGAACTTTGTCACATCCACTCCACTAGCGGCGAAACGTTCGCCATAAAAGGGCGTCTTGCTCGCGGCGATCAGGGACTC
>JBEBGU010000918.1:0-2016 GCA_040081325.1 Prosthecobacter sp. | reverse complement strand
TGCTGATCATCGCAGCCGGCACCGTCACATCACGGGCACGGGATGGATCACGCACCACCACGCGCTTCACCCGGATGTCCGCCGCCGTGCGCTGGCGGATGAGGTCGCGGTTGGCGTCGAGATTCTTGAAAACTCCCGCACCCACATTACCAAGACCAGCGAGGCCGACATGAATGGTGCGAGGTGTGATGGGTGCGGACATGGATTTCAAAAGGGTGGGAAAGGGCCGCTAGAGATGCAGCGCCCGGATGAAAGTTCAAAGGCTAATGTGGTGTGAGTCATTTCGATGATTAGGATTGCATCCCCTCATGTTTTCGGGCTGAATTTTTCTGCCCAAGAAAATCATTCCTGCTCTGCTCATTCATGAAATTCACGCTCCCAAACGCCTTTGACCTTTATCTGCTGCCAGGAATTCTTTTCGCTACACTCCTCGGCACGCCGCTGCTGCCAGCGCAGGACAAGGCCAGCCGCGTCTGGACGAACCAGCAGGGCCGCACGGTGAAAGCTGCCTTTGTCGAGGTGTCCGGCGTGAATGTGGTGATTCAACTCGAGAACGGCACCCGCAGCACGATTCACCTGGGCACACTCTCCAAAGCCGATCAGGATTACGTGCAGAAGTTTCAAAGTGCCGGGCCGGCAGCCAGTGGTGCTAGCAAGGGCGGTGCGACGGGTCCACTTGCCTGGCCTCAGGAGGTCATCTCTGTGGACCCGAAGTCCATCATCGTGACTGAAGGCTTGCAGGATGCAAAGGCGAGACAGCACCACTACACGACGGGTTCGTTCGAGTACATTTGTACTGCACCACTGGCGGGAACGGTGATGTCCGAAGTGGCGGCGGATTTTGAACTGGTGCGAACGGCAATTTCCAAGATGCCGTGGGAATTTAATCCGAAACCCAAGAGCGGGAATTTTTTTCAAATCTACCTCACGGAGACAGATGAAGACTACATCGCCCTTGGTGGTGATGACCGCTCGGCCTCAATGACCACGACCACAGGCAAGAGCTTGGTTAGATTCAGAACACTGGGACTGAAAAAAGTGGGAGCACGCTATCAGTATGATGCCCGTCAAAAAGAACCCGGGCAGGTCACTAACATGGTGGCGCATGTTTTAATCGATGATCATGCCAGGATTCTTTACCCATGGTCCAGGCTGGCTCTGGAGCAGTACACACGCAATCTGGCCTATCAAAACAACGGCACGATGAAGTTTACCGAACTGGATTCGGCACTGAAGAAAGAGATCAAATACCGTGCGACTGAGAAAGCGGTGCTGAATCTCCCCCGAATGCTCAAATACATGCGGCAGACATGGCTGGAACCCAATCAGGCGGTCGTCCAAATCCAGCATGAGCAGCGTCTGGATGCTCAACTCCTGATGTATTTCTTCGGCTACTTAGACGGAGATGGCAGTGGCGGAGGCTGGCACCAGTACTGCCGTGAAGCCTTCAAGGAGCCGCAGGTGGAGCGTAATGCGGACAATTACGCACGGGGTCTCAAGCTGCTCGACCAATTGATCGGCGGACGAGATGATGCGCGGCTGACAGCGGATATGACGGAGAAATTCAAAACTATCGGCGTGAAGCTTGTCCCGTGACATTACATGCCACTCCGCCCCCTCTTCCATCTCCTGCGCCTACTTTGCGCTGTCGGTTTGCTGTGGTGGGTCATGCGTCGGTTGCGGATGGAGGAGATCGCGGCCTTTGAGTGGTCGGCGGTGGATCTGCGCTGGCTGCTGCTCGCTTTCGTTCTTGGCGGTCTGTCACTTCTCGGCTGGGCGGGGCGTTGGTGGTGGTTTCTGCGGGTGTATGGCGTACAGGCGCGGTTCGGAGAACTGCTCCGGCTCACGATGTTCGCGGACTTCTTCAATCTCTACTTCCTCGGCCCGCTCGGTGCGGATGGTGTTCGATTGCTGCATCTAGCACGCTTTTTTCCTGAGCGGCGCGGTGCCATCGTGGGATCGCTGCTGCTGGATCACATCGGCGGGCTGTTTGGTGGCATGGCGTTGTATTGGGCT
>JBEBGU010000917.1:0-2017 GCA_040081325.1 Prosthecobacter sp. | reverse complement strand
CATCAAGCGCAGCGTGTGGCCAGTTGGTGCGGTGTCGAAGATGACATGATCATAGTCCTTCGCGGTCTCGGGATTGCCGATCAGACCCGAGAATTCATCAAAGGCCGCGATCTCGACCGTGCAGGAGCCGGAAAGCTGCTCCTCCATGCTGCGCAGCGCCGCTTCTGGCAGCAGTCCGCGCATGGGGCCGATCAAGCGCTCGCGATACGCCGCCGCAGCCTCGACGGGGTTGATGTTCATCGCATCCAGCCCCGGCGCACCCTTGATGGGCGTGGGCTTGTTCGTGAGCTTCGTCTCCAGCACTTCATCGAGATTTGAGGCTGGGTCCGTGCTCACGAGCAGCACGCGTTTGCCCGCTTCTACGAGCTTCAAGGCCGTGGCACAGGAGAGGGACGTTTTGCCCACACCGCCTTTGCCAGTGAAGAAAAGAAAGCGAGTCGAGCTGGCGGCATCAGGCTGATAGAGAGGCAATTTCATGATGCCACCTCCTCTTTGCCAAGGGCCACGCGGAACCAATGCGGGCGTTCGTCCTTGGTCGGGTAGCGGCCTTTGAGATGCACCTCCCCATCCCAGAAGATGATCGGCAGCGCCTCCGCGCCTTCTTTGTCCAGCAGGGCCTTCACGGCTGGGTTCTGCACAAAGGCCATCGGTTGCTGCCCGAGATTGTAGCGCTCGATCTTGATGTCATGCGTGCCTAGCTGAGAAAGCATGGCAGCGAAGTTCACGAGGTCAGGATCAATGTCGGTGCCGCAGATGCCGGTGGAGCAGCACATGGGCGGGTCATAAACTTGGATGGTTTTCATGGCGTGTTTGGAGAGCAAGGTGTTCGGCTCGCGGCGGCGTTGCTATGGGGTATAGACCCGCCTGATGAAACCAAACTACTTGGCGAAAGCGCCAAGTAAAGGGCATGCACTGTGCTGATTTTGCGCTTTTGGAACAATCATAACCGTTTCAGGAAATAGCACCGGTCAGAAAGCCGACTCAGAAAAACGCCAGCAGATTCATGGAGGCCAACAGATTCATGCAGAGGAAATCTTTTTTCGGGTGTGCCCCTATACCTCTGGTCATCCTGATCGGTGAATTTGCAGACGAAAAACAGACCAAAGGAACCGCTGATTTGACGCTCACATGACGCTGATAAAGACAGAGCTATCAGCGTCTCGTTAGCGTCACATGAGCGGTGAAACAGATTCACAAACAGTGACGACGCACAGGATAAGTTGCTCACGGCACTCAGGGATTGACCTCCGGCGTCTGAACCGCTTCCATCGCAGGACGAAAATCTCCCCCTCTCATGAACGGCAAACTTTCCCCTCAACTCAACCCGGTTATTTCACAATAAGCTGCGGCTAAACAACGTTCGGATTCAACACAAAACCCGCGCTAGAAAGCCAGCACCACACTCCAGAGTGAAGCGGCCTTTCTAGGCTGCATGTTCCCGTGGTTTGAGACGAAGAATGCAGGCTGGAAAGCCCGCACCACTCTCCATCTGAACTTATTTCAGATTTCCTGAAATCACCGGACGGAAATGATCATGGAAGGGGCGCACACGCTCTCTCTCCCATGATCCAGACTCCATCCCCTGCACTTCTTTCGTTTTCGCCCACTCATCCGAGTGATGCGGGCTTTCTGGCCTGCATGGATCGGGGAATGCAGCCTGGAAAGGCTGCAACACGCTCATCACTCCGGGTGCTCTGCTTCCTTGCGCTGGCTTTTGGGCTGCTGGCTACACATGTCGAGGGTGCCAGCCTCACTGTGAACAGCACTCGGCACGGCACGGATGCGAATGGCGCGACGACCACGCTCGTCGAGGCCATCCAGCAGGCGAATGCCGCGGGCGCGGGGCCGCACACGATCAACCTTCCTGCGGTGACGGTTTTCACGAGTGACGATACGCTCTTCATTGACGGCACCTCCGCCGGGCGGACGATGTATCCCGCCATCACGACGAACATCACGATCCTTGGCAATGGCTCAACGCTCGATGCGACGGGAAAAAATGCGCGGTTCTTCTACG
>JBEBGU010000916.1:0-2018 GCA_040081325.1 Prosthecobacter sp. | reverse complement strand
ATCATGGTCAGACCGACAATGTAGGCTCCTAGGGCGAGGGCTTGAGGAAGTCCGATGGCCCAACCAGGCACCTTACATGTCGCGCAAAGCTCTTCTGATGAACCTGCCAACAAATACAGCAGCACCCGGCATATGCCCATGACCCAAACAGCCCCCGCCCAGGGCTTGTGATAAAAGTCGTAGAAGAGAATGCAGCCTACCAAAGCCGAGGTGATGCCCCAGCAAGCATCTCCGAGGAACACAGCCACCAGCCAGCCAGCCACCAACATCCCCAATCCGACGGACCACGCTACTTTGACACCCACTCTTCCACTTGGGATGGGCCGTTCTTTTCGGGGCTCGCGATCATACTTCACATCTGCCGCATCATTTAAAATCATTCCGCCCGTGTAGAGCAGTGATCCGGCGAGTAGCATCCAGCACAGTGTTGGATTTTCCAAAGAGCCGCCCGCCAGCAACCACCCAGCGGTCACATTCGTCCATACCGTGGGTATGTTGGAAATGCGGGCGAGTTCGAGCCAGGCGCGGAGTGTTTTTGGAAGCATGAAACTCACTCCTTCACCAAGCTTGCCAGCCTCGTGGTCACTTGCTGCTGCACGGGGACGATCTTACCGCTAATCTCCAGTTTGATGTCCGCACGGAAGGCTCCGAAGGACACGGTGCCACGCTCCAGATCGAAGAGCACTTGGCCAAAAGTTTTTGAGCCAGCGCCCAGAGTCACCCCGCGCATGCCGACTGACTCGTCAGCGCGCTTCATGTCGCCCTCGAAGCTGATCTTCGCATGGCGATGGCCTTCATAGTCCACGATCGCCTCCAGCTTGGCTCGTAGCTCGACATTGACCGTTCCTGCGCTTGGGAATTTGATGGTCTCCTGTGAGGTCCATCTGTCGCCTGTTTTCACGGACATCTTTGGCAGGCCCATCTCCAGCGAGCGTCTGTAGAGATCTGCCACGTCCTTTGCCTCGGCGATGCTGTCCAGTGCGGGGATGCCATCAGCACTCGCCGCCATCGTTCCAGAGTCGCGCACCTCCACAAACTGATCCTCAGGGCCATAGACTAGAATGAATGATTTGCCGACACTCTGGCCGACAGATGCCTTGATCATCGGATTCGCTTTCGACAGATCTGCGGAATCAAAAACCTGCTTCTGACCTTGTAGCATCACCTCACCCGTCAGCGCTTGGAAAGTTACACGGGCTAGTTTTTCACCCGACTCAGCGCCCGTCACGCGAATGACCGTGGTCTGCTTGATCTTCATCTTCTGATCCTCTGGCTTGCCGATGGCGGTCAGGCCAGTCGTCGTCTGTGTCAGAGTTTCCTGCGTATAAACATGGCCGGGCAGCCAGCGTAGTCTTAGCGACAGCGCCTCCTCTTGAGCAAAGGCAGGCAGCAGAGCTGTCAGCGACAGGCCAGCGAGGAGGGTGAGTTTAAATGACAGACATGGGGCGCAGCTCATCACTCATCGTGCTAAGGCAAAAGGCCCAACAATGCAACTCCACCCTCCGCCGTAGAACTGGTCACGAGCTGAAAATAAATCGTCAAGAAAGTTGGCACGCTTCCCGCTTAGCTGTTAAAGCAGAGCATCAACCCTGGAAAATCACCTCTGATTCTTCTCCGGTCGTTGCAATCCCGCCAAACCACACCTCTAATTGCGTCAGCCATGAAAAAAGTCGAAGCGATCATCAAGCCCTTTAAACTCGAAGACGTCAAAGAAGCCCTCTCAGAAGTGGGAGTGGAAGGAATGACCGTCGTCGAAGTCAAAGGTTTCGGCCGTCAAAAAGGCCATACTGAAATTTACCGTGGCTCCGAGTACACGGTGGACTTCCTCCCCAAAGTGAAGATCGAAGTCGTCGTCGAAGACGCTCGTAGCGAAACCGTCGTGGACGCTATCGTGAAAGCAGCTAACACCGGCAAGATCGGTGACGGCAAAGTCTTCGTCAGCGAAATCCTCGAAGCCGTTCGCATCCGCACCGGCGAGCGTGGTTCAGATGCTGTCTCAGGCTCCTAGTTCCCCCCAC
>JBEBGU010000915.1:0-2019 GCA_040081325.1 Prosthecobacter sp. | reverse complement strand
TTCCAGTGGTGGGTGAGCAGATTACAGTCATCAATAACTTGTCCGCCTCCCCCGTTTCCGGCACCTTCAGCGGGCTGGCAGAGGGTGCATCGATCCAGGACTTCTTGCATTCGGGCCTAGATGCGCAGATCACTTACACGGGTGGGGATGGCAATGATGTGGTGCTCACGGTGCTGTCGCGGCAGCCAGACATCGCCGTGTTCAATGGGGCCAGCACGGCTCCGGGGGATGCGCGCACGGATGGTGCGGGCAGCGTCAGCTTTGGCAGCGCCATACCGGGCAGCAGCGTGGTGCGGACCTTCACGTTGAAGAACACCGGCGCAGCCACGCTCAGCGGCCTGACCCTGACCAAGACCGGGGACGTGCCCGGCCACTACACCCTGGGCACACTCGGTGCCACCACCCTGGCCTGGAACGCCAGCACCACCTTCACCGTCACCTTCGCCCCACAGGTCGGTGGCACCGGCACCCTCACCGCCGGTCTCCAGATCGGCAGCGATGACCCGGATGAGAACCCCTTTGATATCGCCCTCACCGGCTCCGGACCGAGCGCCGGGTCGGTGGATCTTGGATTGAATGCGGGGAGTGTTTCGGGAGCTATCCGCTCTGTAGCGGCGCAGCCAGATGGCAAGGCGCTGCTCGGTGGACAAATGACAACCATCGCCGGGACCGCGCGCCGGTGCATGGCCCGGCTATCCACGACGGGTGCCGTGGACAGCTTTGATCCAAGCCCAAACGATCCAGTTCTCTGCCAGGCTGTTCAAGCCGATGGCAAGGTGTTGCTGGGGGGCTACTTTAACTATTTCCAGCCCAACGGTGCCACCAGTGCGACGGGTCGATACTATTTTTCGAGTGTGAATGCGAATGGTACACTGGACTCTTTGAACCCGAGATTGAATGGTACTGCCTATGCCGTCCTGCCGCTTACGGATGGCAAGATTCTCATCGGCGGAGAATTTACCAGTGTAGGCACGACGAACGTCTCCAGCATCGCCCGCCTCACCAGTAGTGGCACAGTGGACAGCAGCTTTAACCCGTCCCTGCCGCTTACTGAGGTTCGTGCTCTCGCCGTGGATGCGAGTGGTAGGATTTTGGTCGGGGGGGGGAGCCCCACGGGTTTCAGCCTCTATCGCCTGCTTCCCAATGGAACGATTGATTCGTCCTTTGCTGGGACCGGCAACGGTATCGTAGCCGCCCTCACCGTGCAGGCGGATGGCAAGATCCTTGTCGGCGGTCTATTTACCAACATCGGTGGAGGCGCGCGGGTAAACCTAGCTCGTCTGGAGGCAACGGGCGTCTTGGATAACACGTTCAATCCGCTTGCCCCCAATGCCTACGTCAGGGCCATGTCTCTCCAGGCAGATGGCAGGGTCATCATCGGCGGTGACTTCACTAAGGTGGGAACGGTGGATCGGAACCGTCTGGCACGCCTGAATTCCAACGGCACACTGGACACGGGTTGGAATCCCAATCCGAACAATTTAGTATTATCCACCGCTCTCCAGGGCGATGGCAAGGCTCTCGTCGGGGGGATGTTCACCTCCATCGGCGGCGTCGCCCGCTCTTATTTCGCGCGTCTTTACAACGATGCTGCCACGCAGACCCTGACCACCGCAGGCCCCACGCTGGTGAACTGGACACGCGGCGGCTCTGCGCCGGAGATCAACTCGGCCACGCTGGAGTTCAGTGCGGACAGTGGCGTCACCTGGGCCCAGGTGGCCACCGGCACGCGCGTCGGTACCACGGCGAACTGGACCTTCACCGGACTGAGCCTGCCTGCCAGTGGGGCTCTGCGCGCTCGCGGCCGCACGGTGGATGCGAACAGCTCCATCGTGGAGACGATCCTGCTGCCCTACTTCCTGGCCTCGCCTGAGATCGCCATCACGACAGCCCCCGGCTCAACCAACGTGGTTAGCGGCGGCGCGGCGGTGGACTTCGGCAGCGTCACCACCGGCACCTTGGACCGTGTCTTCACCGTCACGAACACAGGCACTGATGAGCTGACCTTGGGCTCACCCG
>JBEBGU010000914.1:0-2024 GCA_040081325.1 Prosthecobacter sp. | reverse complement strand
TCGTAATACTGGCTGTCTTTCTACCGGTCCTCGCCGGGCAGTCTGGAAACACGGGCTGTCAGGCTTTGGCAGTAGCTCTGCGCGGCATGACGATGGGCGATCTGAAAAGTGGCGATGAAAAACGTCTCGTGATCAAAGAGGGGCTACTCGGTTTGCTCAACGGAGTCTTGGTCGGCATCAGTGCTGCGATCGGCATGTTTATCTATGCGCGGATTCAGGGAAACCCGAGCGCGCTGAGCCTCGCCTGCGTGGTTTGGTTGGCGATGGTCATAAGTTGCATCATCAGCGGTCTCAGTGGTGCCATGATTCCGTTGATCCTACGCAAACTCGGAGCCGATCCAGCCACGGCCTCCAGCATCTTTCTCACCACCGCGACAGATGTCGTCAGCATGGGGTCCTTCCTCGGGCTGGCGACTTTGTTTGTGAAGTGAGTCAAGGCGACGAGAATGGGTCAGTAACAGGCGCTTTTTTTACTGGCTCGAAAAGGTCCCAGATTGGATGTGTATGCTTGCCGAAAATGACACGCCCAGCATACATGCGGCATGGAGTCATTGTTTGCCGTTCGGCTTCTCTGAAGATTCCCGCTAGGGTAGCATTTGGCATATCCAAGCTAATAGGGCGACTCAAAGTTGCTGCTCCGAGAACAATAACAGACGGGTATGCGACGCCTTTGGATTGGGCTTTTACAAGTGCCACTTCTACAACTTCCTCAAGGGAGACTCCGTCCAACTTCACTGGGCCGAGATTTGAATACAATGCAGTGTACGACTTGCAGATGGAGATGGGGTCCCAGGAAGCCGAATACCAAATAATGAAACCGATCACGCATAGGACTGGGGCTAAAACTAAGATGGTGATCTGTATTCGCTTTCTCATATTTCGGCTAAGCGAGGATTAACGAACTTGGCTGAGCGCCGTCAGCCTCTCCCCGAGCGGTGGGTGGCTGTAGTGAAGTAGGACGGCGAGCGGGTGTGGCTGGGGATGGGAGAGATGGTCACGTGATAGTTTTTTCAGGCCATCAATCAAGGGCTGGGAGCTGCCGACGGCTTTTGCTGCGAAGGCGTCTGCTTCGAACTCGTGCTTGCGGCTGATGGCGAGACCGAGAAGGCCGGTGATGAGGCCGAGCGGCTGATACAAAATGCCGAAGAGGACGAGTCCCATACCAATGGGCGTGCCTGAAACTCCAAAGGCGGCGAAGAAGCCGGGCGACTTTAAGACCCAGCCTAGAAGTCCGAGCATGAGGCCCATTTCGGCGAGACCTAGTGCGAGATGGACGGGTACATGACGGCATTTGTTGTGGCCGATTTCGTGAGCGAGGATGGCGACGATCTCTTCGGTGCTGTGGCTGGCAAGCAGCGTGTCATAAAGAGCGATGCGGCGAGTTTTGCCAAAGCCGGCAAAGAAGGCATTGCCTTTCGAGGATCGGCGTGAGCCATCGACGATACTGACTTCCTTCACGGGAAAGTGAAGCTTTTCAGCAAGTGCAAAGATGGCGTCACGCAGTTCACCAGCCTCCATGGGTTTGAATTGGAGAAACAGGGGCATGATGACACGCGGCGCCAGAAAGGTCATGAGCACGCTGAAGCTGGCCATAAATAACCAGGCGTAAAACGCTGCCCAGGCCTGGGTTTGAAAGAACCAGACGACGAGCCAAGCCACGGGCAGACCGATGAGGGCCATCAGGGCGAGTCCCTTGAGGTGATCGGCGATGAATGTCCGCAGGGTGGTGCGATTAAAGCCGTGCTTGGCTTCGACTCCGAAGGTGTCCCAGATCTCGAAGGGCAAGCCGAGCCATGTTTGCACGAGCATCATGATGGCGATGACGAGTACACTTGTCTCAACGGTACCGTGACCGAGCGAGATGGCCAAATTTTGCAGGCGACCGAATCCGCCGAGTAACCAAAAAACCATGAGTAAGCCGAGCATGGTGACATCGCGGATGAAGCCGACGCGTTTGCCATCAATGATGTAGGCGGTGAGTTTCTCCTGGGTTTCTTTTGGGAAGATCTCGGCAAGTGCTGGTG
>JBEBGU010000913.1:0-2025 GCA_040081325.1 Prosthecobacter sp. | reverse complement strand
CTCTTCGAATTGATGGCGATCTGCTCGATGGTGGTGTCTTCGATGCCGGGAGTCAGGATGGTGAGGCGGCTGCCTTCGGGGCGGAGTTGGATGGTCTTGATGCGCTGGGCATGACTGCGGTCCAGGGCATCAGCGATACGGAGTAGAGCGGCGAGTTTAAATACGACCATGCGCTCCTCACGCGAGAGATCGGAGAAGTGTGGGTGATTACGCTCTGGATTGTAGCGGCGGTGGTAGCGCGCTAGCAGGGCCACGAGTTCACGTTCGTTCGTGCTCAGGCCGAATATCTCGGTTTGCAGTAGGATGTAGAGGCTGTGCTTGTGGTGCTCACGCGGGCTGATGAACATGCCCACCTCATGCAGCATAGCGGCGACTCGCAGCACGAGTTCATAGCGCGGCTCCAGGGTGTGCAGGTGTTGCAGTTCGCGGAAGAGTTGCTGAGCAAAGTTGGCGACGTGTTCGGCGTGCTTGCGGTCGGTCTTGTAGCGAGCGCCGACTTCACCAGCGGCTTGCATGACTTCTTCCTGAAAGGTGGCCGTGCGTGGTCGTGCGGTGACGAGATCCTGCATCAGTTCACGCTGAAAATCACCCTGCGGCACCCACATGGTTTTGTCCCCAAAACGGCGCGCTAAGGCGAGGTTGGTTTGCAGTGCGGGCACGATGCCTTCACCGCCGGTGTAATGCATGTGCAGTCGGCGTACGAGCTCATCAGGACTTAGGGTGGAGAGCTTTTCGGTGAAAATTTCCAGGGCATCTTCATTGATTCGGAAGACGCCTTGCTTTGGTGTGGCTAGCTGCTCGGCGACGCTTTGTATCTCGGCTCCGATGGCCACATGGTGGTCCATTTTATAGCCTGCGTAATCCTGGGCCAGATGATCTACCACGCCGCGAATTTGCTCTTCGAGATGGGAGAGATGCTGCGGCGATTCACTGTCCACACCTGCCACTGCTTCGCGTGCGCGGAAGATGCCGAGGCGGTAGTTGCTGTAGGCAGCGAGGCGGCCTTGTTTGAAATACAGTGCCCGCGTATTCCCCGGTCCGATGTGGGAGACGAAGGTGTGGCCCTCGGCGAGTTTGGGATTCTTTTCCAGCAGACGACGCGCGATCTGATAGACGAGTCGTGTCATATCGCCGTCATCGATGAGGCGCGCGCTGAGGCTGGTGGTGACTTGCAGACGATTGAGGAAGATCTCGTGATTCGTGGCTTCGGAAAGGATGTTGGTGGTGTAGAGACGGATGGACTCTAGCGGCAGGCTGTACTCACGCGCGGTGCGCAAAAAATCACGCAGGATGCCTGCTGCCTGCTCCATCGTACTGCGCGTCACGGTGCCAGTGCGGAAGATGTCACGCGCCACAGGCAGTGGGCGGTCCAGGTGCTCGACTTCATGAAAGCCTTTGGCTGCGTTCTTGGTGCCAATGACCATCGAGAGTGAAGCCGCGCCGACATAGATGACGGCCTGCTCGGCTGAGTCTGCGGGTAGTTTACTCATGGCTTACTTGCCCTCCCTCTGTCGCAGCCATGCGACTGCCCCTGTGGCCACGGCGGTGCCACCCAGTTTGGCGATCGAATACTTCATTCCTTTGGCAAGCCCAGGCACGGAGAAACGCGCGACTTCTTCCTTGAGCAGATTCAAATACAAGTCAGGCAATTCTTCGACCAGCCCACCACCGAGAGTGATGTGATCTGGGGCCAGAAGATTCACCACAGCGGCCACTCCCATGCCGAGGTAGCGCACCGAGTTACGGAACATGATCATCGACGCCTCTTCACCTGTTTTGAAGGTATTCGCCAAAGCCTTGCTGCGGATGTCACGCAGATTGCCACGGGTCTTCTTGTCGAGTTCTGGGAGCTGACCGCGATAGCAGGCCACTCCCGCCTGACTGGCCAGTGCGAGCCGGCTGGTCAGGTCCTCCAGCAAAACTGTGCCCGCCTCTGGACTGCCGAGATGCGTGCCTGGCAGGTAGATCATGCCCAGTTCCATGGCAGAGACCGTGCGGCCCATGATCAGATTGCCATCATACACA
>JBEBGU010000154.1:0-7836 GCA_040081325.1 Prosthecobacter sp. | reverse complement strand
CCAAAGACGTGGTGCCGTCACGACCGGGCCGCTATGAACCGCGTGCCATCAAACGACGACGCGACAGCTTCCCTCTGCTGAACAAACCACGCCATGAAATGCGCCTCATCCCAGCCGAACCCAAACATCAACTTAAGCACCTAAATGCATGCTTCCGACATTGAGATTGTGAGGAGCGGCGCATCGGAAACGACCCTTAAGTCCGTGCCATTCGTGTCAGGTGATACATATTGCGGGATTCCAGTATTTCGAACTTAGCTATCACCTGAGGTGCCCGCGCCGTGGTTAGGCTGCACTGGCGGGCGCAGTGCCGAAAGAGGCTATGAGACTAACCTCGCCATCATGAGCACTCACGGCTTTTCCAATACACGGGCCTATTACCCAATTCCCGCGATAAGGTGAAGCCTCTCAAGAACCGCGCTGAGTGTCAATGCTGGCGAAGGGGTCTGCTTGATGGCCGCAAGGAACGCCATGAGCGCCCAGCAGTTCATGCCTCTGTTACCTCCTGTGAAAATGCTGGACTGCCGGGACGGGGAGTTTTGAACAGGAGGCGGAGGAGGGACAGAGTTGAGAGTTTCTTGTCAGGCTCTTGCGGTCTTCTGAACTCTTGCGGTGGTCCATGCTGGGACGGCTCAGAGGCTCGGCGCGCATGATTCACCCAACAGAAACACCGCGAGAGAAGAGATAACCGCAGAGATGAATGGGGAGGTTAGGTCGATGCAGATAGCGCTGCGGGGCGGCGATGCTCCATCAATCTCCAGCCGAGTAGGCCGCAGAGGCCAAAGCCGAAGGTGTTGAGAGAGCCGTGGATGAGCCACATCTGGGGCATGGTCAGGGCGGCCCAGGGGAGTAAATGGCGCAGACCAAACCCGAGCGCTAGAAACATGGCGGCCATGAGTGAAAGGCCGGAGACGGTATGGAGGAGGCGGTGTGAGCTGAGTTGCTCGCTTTGGCAGGCTAGACGTATCTGAGAAATGGCGACACTCAGGGCACCGAGAACTAAAAGCGTCACACCAAGGGGTTCGACAAAAGCTAGCATGCCGAAGTGGGTGCAGGTGATCCCCGCAGCCACGAGTGGCACGCCGATCAGAATCGCCACGCATGAGAAACGAGTCCAGCAGCTCGGGCGAGCTTGGGCATTCAATCCGGCGATCAGAGGCAGTGTGAATCCAGCATGATGAAAGTGTGCCCCCGTGAGCAGAACGATCAGCGGGTTAAAGCCAAAGGGTGCCCAGTTGGCACGATTGGCCACCAGCCAAGCGGCACCGATGGCGGGAAAGACTCTGGCCGCGAACAAACAAAACTGTGTGGAAGACCAATCGCCGCGAAATTCTCGTGCGGCATCTCTGGCTGCTAGCAGACGGATGACGAGCCACGGCAGGGTCAGCATTGCGGTGCTGAGTGCGGGCTGCCAGCAAAAGGAAAGGCCGAGTAAAATCGCCGCAGCCATCGCTGAACGTTCAAGACGTCTTGCTTGTAGAGGTGTCTCCACCAGACGTCGCGATAGCGGTATCAGAAACAGCGGTGAAAACATCAGCAACAGGACAATCCAGGACACGCTTTCCATGTCTAACTGCAAACATGCCGCCAGAACCAACCACAGAGTTGCACCAAGGATTTTGAGGGAGAGTTCGAGATTCAAGGTGATGAGATGAGTGACGGTGTTTCCCCGACTTTCTTTACCATCCCAGCCTGAGAGTCACGCACAAAGCGGCATTGCCACCAGCGCGCCAGGGGGAAGCCTATCCAGGCCATCCAGTGTTGAGGGCGTGAGAAAGCGCGGATCACATACCACACGGAGCCATCGAGATGCTTTTCGATCACAAACATTTCCTCTCCGCATTCGGCGTGCTCGTGCAGTGTGCCATAAACAAAGCCGTGCGTGGATTCTGAATCGCAACGTCTCAAAATCCGACAAGGGTTGACCCACCACAGGCCGCAGATGCGTGTCACCATTGCCACGAGGGTTCCAGGTGTTTGGGGTGAGTCGATGGGATGCACGATTGCCCAGGGCGGAAACATTTCCCATGCGTCTAATGCGGCGCAGGCACTCTTATAATGCTCAGCGCCAGTCCCGAGTCGAATACGATGCAGATCAATGATGAATCCCTGACGCGGCGGCGATTCTACTCCGCCGCTATGGGCATAGCTCAGAGGTTCGTTCCTCCACTGACAAAAACATTTACTGAGGGATACTTCTTCGGGCTGATGCAGCAAAAGCATGGGACATATTGAGGTGCTTGGCACGCATTCGCAAAAGCTCTTTCCGTGTAGCTTCAGGCTCACAGCTTCACTATTCGAGTGGGTGTTTTGGACTTGAATTGGAGCGGTCACTGCGGGAGGTGCCGCTCTCCCTGAATGATTCCGTCTTGCCACCTCCCGTGTGCCCTGCTAAATCCTCTAACGTTATGGCAAAAATCCAATATACCACTCCTGAAGGCGCAACCGGTGAAGTCGAACTCAGCGCTGAGCGACTCCCGCTTGGCCGCGCCGATGACAATTCAATCGTGATCGCCCATGATTCGGTGTCCAGCCATCATGGCGAATTCGTCTTTGACGGTGCCGCGTGGATCTTCACTGACCTTGGCTCGACCAATGGCACCTCGGTGAGTGGCCAACGGGTGGAGAGTCTGGAGATGGCCAATGGTGGATCTTTTAACATCGGTCACGTGGAGTGCGTTTTCTTTGGTGACTACGCCGAGGCGGAAGCTCCGGCTGCTCACAGTGCGCCGTCCCATACAGTCTCAAGCAGTGGCTACGGCGCGGCGGCGATTGATCGCAGTCGGCGTGTCGGCTTTGGTCCTAAAACGAAGCCCAAAAGCCACGGCTACGGTCCTCTCTATGCATTGGGTATGATCGCCCTCGGGGCCTGCGGGTATGCGATCTTTGCCTTCATGAATCTCTCTGCTTAATTCATTCAGAAGATGTCTGCGTAGGATCTGCTGTCGGCAGAGGCTGCTGACAGACATACTATTTGTCTCAACTCAACCAGCGGTGTGAAGCCGCGCGAAAAAACTCAGAAATGTCCAATACCATAGTTGTCGGTGCCCAGTGGGGCGATGAAGGAAAAGGCAAGATTGTTGATTATCTCACAGAGAACACGGACGTGGTCGTGCGTGCCGCTGGCGGGAACAATGCGGGTCACACCGTGATCAGCAACGGCCAGAAATACATCCTGCACTTGATCCCTAGCGGTATCCTTTGGGAAGGTAAAATGTGCGTGATCGGGAATGGCGTGGTGATGGACCCGTTTGGCTTGCTCGAAGAGATCGCCAAGCTGCGTGGTCAGGGTGTGAAGATCACGCCGGAGAACCTGCTAATCAGTGACACGGCACATTTGGTGATGCCCTACCACAAAGCTCTCGACCGTGCTCGTGAGGCAAAGCGCGGCGACAAGAAGATCGGCACCACGGGGCGTGGTATCGGTCCTGCCTATGCGGACAAAGTCGAGCGCGGTGGCTTGCGCACGGTCTTGTTGACACAGCCAGAGATTCTCGAACACGAATTGCGTGAGCGAATCATCCAGCACAATGAAACTCTGCTAGCCGCAGGTATAGAGGAAGTGCCCGTGGAGGACACTGTTCAAAAAGTGCTGGAAGCAGCCAAGGTCTTGGCTCCGCACATCACCAACACCGCCGTGTATTGCCATGAGGCGATCAAGGCGGGCAAGAGTCTGCTCTTTGAAGGTGCGCAGGGCACTTATCTCGACATCGACCACGGCACCTATCCTTTCGTGACAAGTTCAAACACGACCGCTGGTGGTGCCTGCACTGGCTCGGGTGTGCCGCCGCGTATGATTGATAAAGTGGTCGCGGTGGGCAAAGCCTACACGACCCGCGTGGGCAGTGGTCCTTTCGTCACTGAGAATGAAGACATCGGCGACATGCTCCACAACATGGGCCGTGAGTTTGGTGCCACCACAGGACGTGCCCGCCGCTGTGGCTGGCTAGACGCTGTGCTGGTGCGCTATGCTGTCATGATCAATGGCGCTGATGAACTGGCGATCACCAATCTCGATGGTCTCGACGGGCTGGATGAAATCAAGATCTGCACGGCTTACAATCTGCGTGGCAAGGTAATCCAATATCCGCCGAGCACGGTGGCTGACATCGAAGCCTGTGAGCCAATCTATGAGTCCCATCAGGGCTGGAAACAGGATCTGAGCCAAACGAAGAAGTTCGCCGACCTGCCACCCCTGGCGAAAGCTTATCTGAAGCGCTTGGAAGAACTGAGTGGTGCTCGCATCGCTCTCGTTGGTATTGGTCCAGACCGTGAGCAGACGCTCGTCGCGTAGGACTACTGAAAAAGATTTCAACTTACTAAAAAATGAGGCGGACATCAGTCCGCCTCATTTCTTTGATGTTGGAAGCGAGAAGGCAGAATCAATCCTGCCCAATCTGCGATCAACTGAGAGGCTCGGGAGTGTGATGGTGCTGAAGAGAAGCCTTCACAAAGCCATGGAAGAGCGGGTGTGCATGGTTCGGCTTGCTGAGGAACTCAGGATGGAACTGACAGGCGACAAAGAAGGGATGATTCGGCAGCTCGATCATCTCTGTCAGCCCACCTTTAAGTGAGGTGCCGCTGATGATCATGCCAGCGGCTTCGAGCTGGTCTTTGTAGTCGTCGTTCACTTCATAGCGATGACGATGGCGCTCGGAGATGACGGCGCTGTGATAGAGTTCGTAGGCTTTGGTGTCTGGCGTCAGATTGGTGACCCAGGTGCCTAGGCGCATGGTGCCGCCGAGCTGTTTGATCTTCTTCTGCTCTTCCATCATGCTGATGACGGGATGCGGCGTGGCTTTGTCGAACTCGGTGCTGGTGGCATCCTTTAGATTGCAGACGTTGCGAGCAAACTCGATGACGGCAATCTGCATGCCGAGGCAGATGCCAAAGAACGGGATGCCCGATTTCCGTGCATAGCCTGCTGCGGCAATTTTGCCTTCTGTGCCGCGGTCGCCAAAGCCACCGGGAATGAGGATGCCCTGGAGGCCACTGAGATAGATGTCTGGCCCAGCTTTCTCGATGGCTTCAGCATCGACACGTACGATGTCCACCTTGGTGTCATTGGCGGCTCCTGCGTGGACGAGTGATTCGTAGATGCTCTTGTAGGCATCTTTGAGTTCGATGTATTTGCCGACAACACCGATGCGGACGTGGTGCGTGGGGTGAATGACGCGCTGGACGAAGTGCCGCCACTTGGTCAGATCGGGCTGCGGGGTGTCGAGGTTGAGTTGCTTGCAGACGACGTCGTCTAGCCGCTCTTCATGCAGCTTCAAAGGCATCTCGTAGATGGTGTGTTTCACGTCGCGGACTTCGATGACGTCTTCAATCGGCACGTTGCCGAAGAGGGAGATTTTTTCCCGGATGTCGAGATCGAGCGCGTGCTCGGTGCGGCAAAGAATGACGTGCGGGGCGATACCGATCTCACGCAGTTTAGCGATGGATTGCTGCGTCGGCTTGGTCTTCAATTCTTCAGCCGCTTTGATGTAAGGCACCAATGTGGCGTGAATGAAGATGACGTTACCAGGACCCGATTCATGGGCAAACTGGCGGATGGCTTCCAGGAAAGGTAGGCCCTCAATGTCCCCCACCGTGCCGCCGATTTCGGTGATGATGACGTCGCCGCCCATTTTCTCCGCGACTTCATGCATGCGGGCTTTGGTTTCATTGGTCACGTGCGGGATGACCTGCACTGTGCGGCCCTGATACTTGCCGGCGCGTTCTTTATCGAGCACGCTTTGATAAACCTGACCACTGGTGAGGTTGTTCAGCTTGGAGAGATTCGTATGCGTGAAACGCTCGTAGTGGCCCAGGTCGAGATCGGTCTCTGCGCCGTCATCCAGCACATAGACTTCACCATGCTCGTAGGGGTTCATGGTGCCCGGATCGATGTTCAGATACGGGTCAAACTTTTGCATGATGACCTTGAGGCCACGGAGTTCAAGCAAGGTGCCGAGGGCGGATGCGGCGAGGCCTTTGCCGAGTGAGCTGACGACGCCGCCAGTAACGAAGATGTATTTCATGGATGTTCTCGGTTCGCGGTTCTCCGGCAGTGGTTCAAGTGGAATGTTTTTTGAAATGCTCTTCGATCGCATCGGCTTGCTCGCGTGTGTCCACTCCGGGTGAGAGTTCATCCGTGATGATGACTCGCAAACGTGTGCCGTTTTCGAGGGCCCGTAGCTGCTCTAAGCACTCGGTTTGCTCAAGTCGTGACGGTGGCCAGGAGACGAATTGGAATAGGAAGCTGCGCTGGAAGCCGTAGATGCCGAGGTGACGGTAATGGCGCACGCCAGCTTCCGTGCTGCGCACAAATGGCAGGGGAGAGCGGGAGAAGTAGAGGGAGTCGCCATTCACATCGAAGACGACTTTGACAATGTTTGGGTCCGCCACTTGCGAGTCTTCATGAATAGGCGCGGCGGCGGTGATCATTTTGACCTGCGGCTCACGCCGAAGCACGAGGGCGAGTTCATCAATCAGGGCAGGGGAGATGAGTGGCTCGTCACCCTGCACATTGATGATGGTGCGGTGATCCGGGAAAGCGCGCGCAACTTCGGCGATGCGATCTGTGCCGCTGGGGTGATCCATGGCGGTGAGGACGGCCTTGGCTCCGAAAGAGGCGGCGGCTTCAGCGATGCGGACGTCGTCAGTGGCGATGATGACTTCATCAATCTCGCAACACTGCTGGCAGCGCTCCCAGACATGCTGGACGAGGGGCTTGCCTGCGATGAGGTGGAGCGACTTGCCGGGGAAGCGGGTCGATCCCCAACGGGCAGGTATGGCAACAAGGGTGCGTGGTGTCTCTGGAGCGGCCAAGGGAGGTAAAAGGCGGGTTCGCCTGAGATGGCGTCGAGCCGGGGGCGGCGCAAGAGAGAAGTGGAAATGACGAAGTAAGTGCTCGTCATTTCTCTCCCACCATCGCACAAACTTGCCGGAGCACGGCTTCCTGCCGGTGTGACATCTCGGCGGCTTCTTCCGCCTCATGATCGTCCCAGCCACCGAGGTGCATGAGGCCGTGGATCAGATAGAGAGCGAGTTCGTGATCCAAGGATTGACCGTGCTCGGTGCCCTGGCGCAAAGCGGTGTCGGCACTAACGAGGATTTCGCCATGATGAAAGGTGATGACATCTGTCGGTGTCGGGTCGTCGAGAAACTCCCCGTGAATACGAGCCATTTCGTCATCGCAGATGATGCTGAATTCGATCTCATCGAGATTCAGCAAAGGTGCCTCAGGTGATTTGGCCTCGGCTTGGCAAAGTGGCAGCGCTGCTTTGATCAGCTTCTTCAGCCAAGGCAGCCTGAGCTTGTGCTGCCGCTGACGATTGTAGAGATGCAGTTCAGGGATCACGCAGCAGACGCAGGTGGTTTCCGCGTGGGGCGCTTCTTTTTCTCGCCGCCCATGGCTTCAGCTCCAGTCGCGTAGGGTGATGTCATGGCGATGGTGCGGCCATCATGGATGTGCTGTGTGGCACTGGCTTCGCGGTTTAAATGAATGGCCGTCGTTGGTGTCTCGGTGGCTTTTTGATATTTGATTCGGCTGTGCATCATGCTCAGCAGAGTCTTCACAAAGCTGGCTTTCACCTTGGCTAGTTCGGCGATGGTGAGATCGCATTCGTCAAGCTGTCCATCCACCATGCGGCCTTGAACGAGTTCATCGACCAGTGCTTCAATGCGGGATGGGTTGGGCTTCTCCAGGGCGCGTGAAGCACTCTCAACGGCATCTGCTAAAGAGATGATGGCAGCCTCTTTGAACTGAGGTCTCGGACCAGGGTAGCGGAAGACTTCTTCACTCACCTGCGGCACGTCATCCTCCTTGGATTTGCCTTCTTCGACCAGCCT
>JBEBGU010000153.1:0-7837 GCA_040081325.1 Prosthecobacter sp. | reverse complement strand
AAGGTGATGAGTCGCTCGATGTGCGGCGGTCGGTGGCGAATCATCTGAATGACATCACGAAAGATCATCCCAACTGGGTTGTGGACCGCTTGCAAGGCTGGGATTTTCATGATGAACGTCTGTGCTGGATCGCCAAACACGCCTGCCGCACCCTCATCAAACGTGGCGACCCGCGAGCCTTGCAGTTGTTTGGCTTTGCGGAGGGCGCGGACGTGGATGCGACGCTGACCGCGTCACCCAGAAGTCTATCTTTGGGCCAGAGATTGGTGATCTCCGCCGCGGTGACTTCGACCTCGCGCAAGCCGCAGCGTCTCGTGATCGACTACGTGATTCATTATGTGAAAGCCAGCGGCGGCAGTGCTGCCAAAGTCTTCAAATGGACGGAGGCCGAGCTGAAAGCCGGCGAGAAGCTGGAGCTGTCGAAATCACAGGTGATTCGAGACTTCACCACGCGGAAGCACTACTCAGGTCATCACAAGCTGGAACTGCAAATCAACGGCCAGCGAGTGGCCTCAGCGGCTTTTGATTTGAGCTGTGCCTGAGTCGGTGAACAATCGCGCAAGCGCGTGACGTTCAGCTTCATCATGCGCCTGCTATCACTCGTCTTCCTGATCACACTCACCGCCCACGCTGAATGGCGTGTGCTGACCGACTTTGATGGCGGCAATGCCGAGGTCGTAAAGCTCGACCAAGTGACACGAACCCTGCGCATCATGCCGGAACTGCATGAAGGACGCGGCTGGCCTTGCTGGTGGTTCTTCAAGCTGGAAGGGCTCACGGCAGGTGAGGAGTTCACGCTGGAAGTGCAGGCCCAGACGAAGCCTTTTCGAGAGAAGACGGTGCTCGCCGCCGCATGGTGTCAGCCAAAGCAGGCCTGGATCAGTGTCGATGGCACGACATGGAAGCCATCGGCGAAGGGCACGGTCAGTGCGGACAAGGTAATAAGTTACACGATCAAGGCGGAGGCTGCGACGATGTCGTTTGCCTGGGGACCACCGTTTGTCCCAGCCGATGCCGAGAAACTACTCACTGACATCGCGGCGAAGCTGCCGGAGTCGAAGCGCTTCGAGCTGGCAAGGACGCGCGATAGTCGCCCGGTGAATGGCATCCGCATCGGCGATGAAAACGCAACGCATCACGTTTGGGTCGGCTCGCGTCAGCACGCATGGGAAGCTGGCGGCAGTCAGGTGGGGCGTGGGTTCATCACTTGGTATGCCAGTGATGAAGCAGCAGCTTTGCGCGCGAAGACCTGCCTGAATTACATCCCCATCATGGACGTGGATAACGTCACTCTCGGCGCGGGCGGCAAAGAGGCCGTGCCGCGTGATCACAACCGCGACTGGGCCGCCGAGCCGATTTATCCCGAGGTGGCCGCCGCGCAAAAGATGATCCGTGACATCCATGCGAAGAGCGGGCTCGATGTCTTCATCGACCTGCATAATCCCGGCGCGAACGATCCGATCTTCTTCTTCGGTCCCTTTGCCTTTGAGCGCATGACCGGCATCCAACAGCGGAACTACCAGCGCTGGATCGACCTCGCCGCTGCCAACATCATCGAACCCATGCCCGTGCAACCGAAGTATCGCTTCGCCACCTATGTGACGACCGATGAGGAGCGCGGACGCATGAGCAGCGGCTGGGTGAGGGCAAACACGGGAGACTCAACGATCTCTGTCACGCTGGAAACCGGCTGGAACAGCCCGCTGATGTCTGTGGCGGGTTACAGAAAGGTCGGCGCTGGTCTGGGCAGGACACTGGAGGCTTACATCGGCGAGAATCCGCGCCGAGAATGAGCTCCAGAATACCGGCGGTAATCGGGGCCAAACTCTACCGGCTTTTTGCTGCTGTGGATTCTCAAGCCGTCTGCACCTCGAAACTGCGACCAATTAGATTCAGCGTGGCAAGTTGAAGGGAAAATTTAAGGGCTTCATGAGTTCTAGTCCACGCTGCCGAGTTCCTCGATCTTCACATCCTTGATCAAATAGGTGCCGGGATGTTGGAGGAAAATCGTGAAGCTGATGCTCTTCGTTTCAGCAGGCGTGAGGATGAAATGCGGGAAGGTGTGCCACTCTTTGACATGCTCATGCGCGCCGACGCCGCTCCAGTGATTGCGCGTGACAGCTTTGCCTTTCGCATCGCGGAAAATGACTCGCGTGCGCGGAGTGATGGGTGGCTCGCCGCGTGTGGTAGCATCGGCATCGTCCGTGATGGTGAGCTTGATCGGCACGGGATCATTCCGGTGCGCGAGGGTGATGCGATAACTGGTGCTCGGCTTGACGTCGATGGAGTAGCTGAGTGATCCGCTGCTGCCTTCTAGCACGGTGACGTGCTGTTGCCCATCTTTGACCTCGCGGGTGGCGGGGCCGGTCGCAGTCCAGCGCTCTTTGCCGAAGCTGCGCATCACCGATTTTCCGGTGAGCAAACTGTGCGCGAGATTCGCCAGCGGGCCGTTTGGGGAGATGGCTTGTGTCTCAGCAGCGTCACCGAGATCGAGATTGGCGCAGAGGCTGGGTGCGTAGGTTTTGATCCGCTCACGCACGACTTGGCGTTGATCAATGAGTGCGAGCAATGCTTTGGCATCAACGGCACTGCTGGCAGCATCGGACTCCAATCGCGCTGCGACAAACATGCCGCGCACGGTGGTGGTGAGGAGTTCGTGTTGGTCGATGAGGCGCTGCATACGCGCGCGCTCATCAGCGCCGAGTTCGCTGGCTTTGGCGGTGTCGATGAGCTTCGTGGCGGCATCGAGCACGGGTTCATACGCGGAGAGAATGTAGGCGGGTGAGCCGAGACCAGGATGCTTTCTCAAAGCGACGCGAATGGCGGGAATGCTGCTGTCGAGTGGCGAGAACTTGGCTTTGACCAACTGCGACTCCAGCAAGTCGTAGTAGGCTTGCACCGAGGGTGCGGCTTTGCCATAGAGCGTGCGGTAGTAGTCTGTGGCATCCGGCGTGGCGCTCGCGTCCCACATCAGCCGCGCCATGAGCCAATGGCCTGCGCCGAGCTGCTCGTAGCTCTGGCCCATGTAGAGGTAGCCTCCCTCCATGCCGATCTTTGACTCGGCGCGGATACGCTCCGCGAGATGCTGCGTCATCGGGGCGATGAGATTCAGCGATGAGTCCGGCGAGTAGTAGATGTCATACTTCGCGAGATGCTTCGCGCCGCCTCGCCACTGCTGCTCTGCCGCGTGTTCTTCCGGCCAGCCGATGCCTTGATGAAAGGCGGTGTTCGTGGCGTGGACGAGGTATAGGTTTGGATGCGACTTCACCTTCACAGGCGGCTCGCGGTAGAAGCTGTAGGCGTAGGCTCCGAGCAGCTTGGTGGGATGCGCCTTCGCCACGCGCTCGGCGATGGCATTGTAAAAGGTGATGAGCCGGTCCGTGAGGCTCGTGCCGTGATCCAGTGCCTTACACTTCGCGCAAGTGCAGAAGCCGCTGCCGTCATTCGGCGAGAGCGAGAACATATCGCGCCCCGGCTGCGCGTTGAAGAAGTCGATGGCCGCTTTGGCGAAAACCTCGATCACCTGCGCGTTCGTCGTGCAGACCTGACCGCCGTGATGCTCCATGTAGTACTCCGTCCTGCGCTTGCCATCGATCTCCGCGAACCACTCCGGGTGTTCTTTTCCATACTTCTCCACCGGCATGATCTGATGCCACGCATGGCTGTGTGACACCGTGTGACTATGCCCCAGCCGCAAACGCCGAGCGAAGATGTCATCCGCACACATGCCCTCTGGCGAGTAGGCAAGACGGCGATACGACCACGCTGGTGCGGTGTCGATATCGAGATCGGGCACGATCACGCGCTCCTGCTTTGGCACGATGGTGCCGAGCTTGTCATGCCAGAGAAATCGCACGCCCATGCATCGCTCCAGGAAATCGTACACACCACTCAGCGTGCCAGTCTGCGTGGCGCTGACTCGCTTTGGCTGCAAGGAGCCACGCTGCACGTCCATGCCAACAATGTGGATGTCCGCACCAACGGTTTTCAGGCGATAGCCTTCAGGCTTTAGGTCATCCGCAGAGATCGAGTTTTGACTCGGACCGATGAAGATATGCTTCCGCACTGCTGAGGCTGTGGTAGCCATAGGCAGATCAATTCCGGTCGATTGCTTGATCCAGCTTTGCAGCTCACGTGCAGCCAGTGTGGTGGCGGGATTCGCATCTGAAGCACACACGATTTCATAGTCACTCGTGCCATGATCGATCAGAACGCGATCCTCGGCGAGTACGCTGGTGACGAAGAGAAAAAGGGATAGCAGGCGGATCATGTGATGAGACAAACAGAACGTCTGACAAGGTCATCAAAATCATCTCGTGGGTGAGGTTAAGGTGATTCAGCTTTTGACAAAAGACCGCACTAGCAGCGCAGATGGAGACAGTCCATGCTGTGACATGCGCTACTTACTTTTGCCCGCCGCTCTCGTTGGAACATGGCTCTCAGCCCAAGAGCCACAAACGTTTGATCGACTGACTTTTCACGCAACACCGAAGCCGCTCTCGGCGAGCGCTAAAACTAGCGACTGGCCGCGCGTACTCGGCCCCCAAGACAACTGCTCCACGAGCGAGTCGCCGCTTCTCAAAGCTTGGCCTGAGTCCGGCCCGAAGCCTGTGTGGGAAGTGGCGATGGGCGAGGGCTATACATCACCGGTAGTCAGCGGCGACTTCTGCATCATCTTCCATGAGCTGGAGAAGAAGGAAACCGTGGAGTGCCTGCACCGCGAGACGGGCCGGCGTTTCTGGATCAAGGACTACCCAATCGAGTATCAGGACCGCTACGGCTTCGGTGGCGGGCCGCGTGGCAGTCCGGTGATCGCGGGAGATGTCGTCGTGACCCTCGGCGTGACTTTGATGCTGCATGCTTTCGATTTGAAGACCGGTGCCGAGCTGTGGAAACACGATCTGCGGAAGGAATACAACGTGCCGCAGGACTTCTTCGGCGCGGGTTCGTCTCCGCTCATCCTGGATGGCAGGGTCATCGTCAATGTCGGCGGTAAAGCGGAGGCGTTTGATGGCTTCGAGGATCGCAATGAACGCGCGCGTAAGCTCGCGACGAAAGGCACCAGCGTCGCCGCCTTTGATCTGAAAAGCGGCGCGGTGAAATGGAAGGTCGAAGACGAATGGGGCGCCAGCTATGCCTCACCCATACACGCGAAACTGCATGGCCAGCCGAAGGTGCTCATCTATGCCGGTGGCGAAAGTGATCCCGCCATCGGCGGCCTGATGTGCATCGATCCCGCGACGGGTACTGTGCATGATCGCTTCTCATGGCGTGATGAAGAATACATTCAGTCCACAGGAAGCAGCCCGGTCGTCATTCCTGAGAAGAACCGCGCTTTCATCAGTACCGTCTATCCCAAGAACCGTCCGCATGGCGGTGTCATGGTCGAGTATGATGGGAGCTTCAAAGCCAAGGAAGTCTGGCACAGCACCAAGATCGCCTGCCACTGGATGACACCGCTTTATCAAGACGGTCATCTCTACGCCATCGACGGCGAGCGCGAAAACAACTCCCGCCTCGTCTGTGTGAATGCTGACACCGGCGCGGAAGTGTGGACCAAGAACATCGAGTGGGAAGACGCCGCCTTTGGCACCGCTCAAGGTCGCAGCAAACCCGTGCGACTCAGCATCCTGCGCGCCAGCCTGATGCAGGCCGATGGAGCCGTCCTCTGCCTCGGCGAAATCGGCAGCCTGCACTGGCTCAAGCTCACACCGCAAGGCTGTGAAGAGATCATCCGCGCCCAGCTCTTCTACGCACTCAACACCTGGAGCCTCCCCGCCCTCAGCCACGGCCTGCTCTATGTGCGCCAGCAGGCGGAGGGCCTAGATCGAAAGAGTGGCACACGCATCATTTGTTATGACTTGAGAGGTAAGTGAGAGGCTATGGGCCAGATAGCACTTCGACTTTGTAAAAGCGCTTCGGGCTCACGCTCGGCGCACTGCCCGTGACGACGCCGTCATCGGTCCACACCTTGGTGGTGCCATCGCCAGAAACGACCGCTGAGGCGGGGAACCAAGTGAGAAGTGTCTCGCTGTAAAAAACGCGGTAACTGCGCTGCGGCAGGGTGGGGAAAGTCACATCGACGTGCTGTGTCGCGGGATTGCGCGTGGTGGTCCATGGATAGCGATCACTGCCGCCTGGATTCAGGCCGAAGAGATATTCGGCTACGGCATCCAGACCATCTTTGTCGGTGTCGATGTTGGCGTCGGCGTTGCTGTAGCGGTTCATGCCGTTGGCGATTTCAAACTCATCTGCCACGCCGTCGCCGTCGGTGTCGGCAGCACCTTGTTTGATGATGGTGTAGTTATCTGGAGCGCTGCCGTCGGATTGGATGAAGGTGGCGACGAGGGTGTTGCCATTGATGTCGAGATTCACGGTGCCGACCTGGCTATAGCTGATGTACATGGCGCTGTGATTGATCGAGCCACCATCTGCCTGGCCGGACATGCCTGCGGTGTTATAGACGGCTCCGAAATGGTCACGCGGGCCGGTGAGCGGCTTCATGTAGGCTCCGTTTGGCGGGATGACGGTGCCTGCGACGGTGGCGGTGGCGGTGAAGCCATTGGCGGCATTGCGGATGACGCCGCCTGCATTCGTGGTGAAGCCGGTGGTGCTGCCGTTCCCGGCGTTTTTCTTCATCGCGGCGGTGATGGTGCCGGTGGTGCCGTAGTTGCCATCGAGGAGCACGCTGCGCTCGTAGTTGTGACTGTGGCCGGTGAGCACGAGATCGACGCCGCCCGTTTCGAGGATGGGATTGAAGTTCGTCCGCATCTCGACCATTGCGCCTTCGGTGTCGGAGTCGTGGCTGCCTTTGGAATAGGGCGGATGATGGAAGAAGGCGATGATCCAGGTCCGCGTGGTGCTGGCGAGGTCCTGGCGCAGCCAGGCGGCCATCGGGCCGTCTTCGTTGACGCCAGTGGTGGCAGGATTGTCCACGGTTCGTGTGGTGGAATTGGAGTCCAGGCAGACGAAGTGAATGTTGCCGTAGTCAAAGCTATAGTAGTGCTCCGAGCCGCTGGCGACGCCGCCAGCTTCACCGGCCGTCGGGAAGGTGAACATGTCGAAGTAAGGATAGGAGAAGGGACCGCCGCCGCCGGGTGTGGTGTTATTGGCATCATGATTGCCGAGGCATGACCACTGCGGCATTTTGCGGAAGATGGTGGGATACATGGCGAAGTAGCCGCTCTGGTATTCCGAGTCCGTGCCGGAGTTGTAGGCATTGTCACCGAGCTGGAGGTTGAGATCGGGGAGGCGGCTGCCCATCCAGTTATAGTAGGCGTCACGGCCAGCAGCCTGCGTGGCGCTGCCTCGGCCGCAATCACCCACGACCCAGATGCGTGTGTTTGTCGCGGTGCCGGGTGTGGGAGCCGTGCGGAAGGTGTAATCCGCCGCAGTTGGTGCTGGGATGGTGTAGGCGGCGGTGCGCACGCTGGTGGTGTCTGCGGCCTCAGGCGTGAGCGCATCCGTAGCTGAGCCGACGCTGTAATAGTAACGTGTGAGCGGTGTGAGGCCGGTGAGGCGCACCTCGTGATTTGTCTGAGCGCTGACTTCATCCGTGAAGAGATTTAAATTGTCCGACGTGAGGCCATAGCGCACCCGCCCGATCACCGAAGACGTGCTGCGCCAGCGGACGACGATGCTGTTGTGGTTCGGCATGTTCAGATACGGGCCGCGTGCCAGCGTGCCGGAGGCTCCAGCGATGACGGTGATGACGCGTGGGCTGGAGCTGATGACATTGTTATCACTGTCGGTGGCACGAGCGGTGAGCGAGTGGCTGCCGACGGATGCCGTGGTCCAACTGAAGGTGTAAGGCGCAGTCGTGTCCTCACCGAGCTTC
>JBEBGU010000152.1:0-7859 GCA_040081325.1 Prosthecobacter sp. | reverse complement strand
GGGCGGTGGCTTCTTCGTTGCGTTGCTTGATGGCCTCGGTGCCTTTTCCGGCGAGCTTTTCAATCGCGGCCAACTCGCTGCGGGTGCGGATGGCTTCATTCATGATGACGGCGATGCTGTAACCGCGCGCTGTTTGATCCTCGATGCGGTCTCGCAGCTCTTCGGTGGTGGTGAGGAGTTTGGATTCGATCTCGGCACGCAGGCTGTTGAGGCGCTCGATCTCACGAGCATACTCCTGTACTTTTTGTTCGGCCTGAATGCGCAGCTTATTCTCGGCTTCGAGCTGATTCACGAGGGTGATGATGCGCGCGCGCAGCCGGGCTTCACGCTGCCACTGGAGCACGCAGACGCCGCAGAGGCTGAGAGAGATGAGGACCAGCAGGGCCAGGAGAATACGCTTCATTTGGCAGGGGCCGGGGCGGCGGGAGCGGGGCTGACCTTGACATTGAAGGCGACCTTATTGAAGCCAACTCGGCGAACGATGTCGAGCGCCTTTACCATGTCGGCATGACGGGTATCGGCATCGCCACTGATATAGACAGGCGTGTTTGGATCGGTGCCAAAACGCTCGGCGAGACGGCGCTCCACATCCGGCAGGGTGACACGCTCGGTATTGTAGAAGAGATCACCGGCGGCATTGACGGCGAGATTGATCATGTCGGGCTTGAAGTCGGACTGCGCGGAGGTGGCCACGGGAAGATTGACCTTGATGGTCTGCTGCTTGCTCATGGTCAGGCTCACCATCATGAAGGCGGCGAGCAGGAAGAACATGACGTCGATCAGCGGGATGATCTCCAGCCGCGTCTTCTTCTGCGGGATAGGGGAGTGAAGTTTCATGGCGGTGCGGTTCGCGGGTCGCTGTTCTCGGTTTAGCGTTTGGCGGCGACTTGATCGAAGCCGTGCTGGGCGGCGAGGATTAGCACGTTGTTGGCGGCAGCTTCGAGTTCAAACTGGAGCTTGGTGAGGCGTCCGTGGAAGAAATTCATGGGGACGAGAGTGGTGATGGCGATGCCAAGGCCGGTGGCCGTGGCGATGAGCGCCTCACCAATGCCACCGGTGACTTTTTCTACCGCGAGTTCTGAGCTACCGATGGAGGTGAATGAACCCATGATGCCGGTGACGGTGCCAAGCAGGCCAAGCAGTGGGCCGAGCGTGACGATGGTGTCCATGGCTCCGAGAAACTTGCCTGCGGCTTGCAGTTCATGCCCGGCGGCGACCTCCAGCGCGCCCTGCATGGAGCTGTGATGATGGTTCAGCCCATGATGCACCATGCGCACCACAGGGTCGGTGCTGCCGGTGGAAAGTGAGACGGCACGGGCAAGATCGCCCTCCTCCAGCGCGGCATAGACTTCCTCCAGGCGCTTCGGTTTCCGGCTCACGCCCATTCGCGACCACCAGACGACTCGCTCGATCACGACACAGACGGCCACGACCGCTACGACGAGAATGGGATACATGATTGGGCCGCCTTTGATGATGAAATCAATGACGGCATTGGCTAGGAAGAGAGATGAGGAAACTGGCATGGAAGAAATGTTTTAACGAATCACGAAACTAAGAGGGGCCACGAACTCGCGCACCTGACCTGGAGGAGCTTTACCATTACGGCGCACCCAAGAGGCAGCATACTGATCAAGCGTGGAGTTCCCACTCGTGCCGACGACACTGACGCTGGAAGCACGGCCTGAAGCCCCAACGACGATTTTCAGCCTGACCGTGCCTTGAATTCCGAGCGAGCGCAGTGAGCTGGGATAGCTAGGCTTTGGAATCTCGAATGTGCCGCGCCCACCGCCGCCTGAACCAGTGCCCTGCCCCGCTGTGCTGTTGGCCCCCGAGGGCCTCTGAGTCGCGGGCTTGGTGCTGGTCACGCGCCGAACTTCTGGCTTTGGCAAAGCTGGGTCCACTGGGCGCAGGGCGGTCTCGATCTTCGGTGCGGTGGGAATGGTGAACACGTCCTCCGTCACCAACGCCTCAGCCAGTTCCGGCAGATCGAGCGGCTGCTCCATGATCTGCACAGGTGTGGGCACTTCCTGCACCTCGGCCGCAGTCTCAGGCGTGACCTCGGTCGTCTCAGTGGCCGCTGAAAGTTCCACCATCATCGCCGCCTCAGGTGCTGCGGTATCCAGATCAGACTTGGCTTTCTCCAATGAAGACAACACCGGCAGCGGGCCGTCATCACTCCAGATGCCAGAGACGCCCACTGCTAAAAAACTGGCCGTGACCGCCACCAGCCAGGACCATTTAGCCAAGTCCTCGCCAGCCCACAGCCACCGCGATCTTCCCGCTCCACTCTGTGGTGGCGGGAATCCCAGAGGCGGAGACGCGATGAGGGCCGAGTTTGGCATGACGAACGGCGAGGATGGCGATTGATCCGAGTTGGTCAAACGCTATTGAGACAAGTTCGCAGAAAAGAAGACGCGCCTCAATCGACCTCAGCCCGCCGAGATGTCCTGGTTGTAGTACACCTTGATGAACTTCATGCCTTTCTTGTCGTCGTAGCCACGCTCCAGCACGGGATCGTGCTCGGTGGAGAGGGTGGGTTTCACATGGATTTCCACGCCAGTGTCGAGCTTCAGCACGGCACTGATTCTCTTCCTGGCTTTGGACACGTCTTTTTTGGAGATGTCAAAATTGGTCTCAAAGGACTGGCCCTGCTCTTCCTCAGCACGCGCGCGGTGCTCTTGGAATCGCTCCACAGCCTCAGGCGTCTTCAGCACCTCCTGCTCGAACTCCTGGAGATCAAATTTCTCCCGATCCTCGAAATAATCCAGCGCCTGCCGTGCGGTGTTGCAGGTCTCCCACGGAGGCGTGTCCTCTTCCGGCTTCTGCTCGCCGAGGAATGAGACCGCCATCTTGGCATAGGCATTCGTCAGGAAAGCCGCATCTGGCACCGCTTCCACGCCGAGGAAGTCACGTGTCCAAAAACGTGCGTCCGTGCCACTGCGATCAAAGGTGAGCACGTAGTATCCTTTGTTCGGCCAGTAGTCGATGATGAGGCAGCCTTTGTCGATCTTCTCCGGGTGAATCCCCTGCTCGGTCGAGATTCGCAAATCGCCGTCTTTGGTGGTGATGGTGAGGAATGGTGTGACGCTCTCTGACTTTAAGATGCAGACGCCCTGCACCAGCTCTCCTTCGATGTGGATCTCTTTGATGTGAGCGATGCAAAGATCACCCGATTTAATGTTCGGGTGATTTGATTTTGAATAGAGGTGCTTCGCGATCTCACAACCATGTTTGAGAAGATCATCACCATCAGCAAAGAGCGCCTTAGCGCAGATGTTCATCTCATGCTTATCCAGCGATGAGTGATGCGTGAATCGATGCGCCATCAGGTTCTTGAAGGGCTTTAAAAAGATGGCGGTCAGTGCCGTCTGGTCAGGTTCAGCAATCTCAAAGACCTCACGCGAGGTTTGCAGAGGTTCTTCACGTTGAGGGTTGCCTATTTTCGCGAGGACGAGGCGTGTGGCAGTGGCTGTATTGAGACGAAGTTTGACGGACATGCGGGACGCGGAGAGTAGAAAGGAATGAGGTAGTGCAAAGGGATTCCCATCACAGCATCGACATTCACCACAGATGCGTTTGCCGACAGATTTTGAATTGGACGTTGCAACGCCAGAGGCACCCATGTAGAACAAATTAATTCTACACACCACATGGGCGATCACACTAGCACTCGGAAATTTAGGCGCGTTCTTATCAAACTCAGCGGTGAGGCTCTCAGAGAGCCTGGCAGCACGGACAACATCAGTCCTCCCATCGTGGAAGACATCGCCGCGCAGATCAAAGCGGCACACCAAACGGGACTCGAAATCGCGCTCGTCGTCGGTGGTGGTAATTTCTGGCGTGGCGTCAGCGCTAGCAACAAAGGCATGGAGCGCGCCACGGCTGATTACATGGGAATGCTCGCGACAGTGATGAACTCACTCGCCGTGCAGTCCATGCTCGAAGCCATGGATGTACCGACTCGTGTGCAAAGCGCCATTGAGATGAAGAACGTGGCTGAGCCGTTCATCCGCCGTGTCGCCATGCGCCACTTAGAGTTAGGCCGCGTGGTCATCTTTGCCGCAGGCACCGGGAATCCCTTCTTCTCCACCGACACGACGGCTGCGCTGCGTGCGTCTGAGATCGGCGCTGAGTGCGTCTTTAAAGCTACCAAGGTGGACGGCATTTACGATAGCGACCCGAACAAGAACAAGGACGCGGTCCGCTATGAAAACATCAGTTTCCACGACTGCCTGACTCAGCAACTCAAGGTCATGGACGCCACCGCTTTCTCCCTGTGCATGGAAAACAACATGCCCATCATCGTCTTCAGCATGAATGAGCCGGACAACATCCGCCGCGCACTCATCGGTGAACAGATGGGCACGCTGGTCAATGCTGCGGGCAAGGCCTGAGTTTTAGAAAGTTCCGTCTGATCGGACCGATCTTTCTGAAATCCCCAGAACCATGCCACGACTCCTCACCCTGCTCCTGCTCCCTCTGTTGCTCGCTGCTCAGCAGCCAGCGGCACCGCCTGCGCTCACCGAGTACCAGGGGCGCACCATCGCCCAGACGATGCACTGGCAGGGCGCGGCATGGCTCGTCCGCCACAAACGTGACCGTGAGGAAGCCACACTGCAAATGCGTGAGGAACTCAAGCTCAAGCCCGGCATGAGCGTCTGTGACATGGGCAGCGGAAATGGCTACCACACGCTACCAATGGCCGAGGCCGTGGGCAAAGAAGGCAAAGTCTATGCCGTGGAAGTGCAGCCTGAAATGATCGAGATGCTGCACACACGGGCGAAAGAAAAAGGTATCACCAACATCATCAGCATCATCGGCGAGTTCCACGATCCCAAGCTGCCTGCTGCCTCATGCGACATGATCCTGCTCGTGGATGTGTATCATGAGTTCTCTCATCCTGAGCAGATGCTGGCCGGGATGAAAAAGGCACTCAAGCCCGATGGTGTGATCGTCATGGTTGAGTTCCGTTCTGAGGACGACAGCGTGCCCATCAAGCCCGAGCACAAAATGACCAAGGCCCAGATCAATAAAGAGTACACCAGCAACGGTTTTAAACTCGTGCGCGAGTTCGACGGCCTGCCTTGGCAGCACATGATGTTCTTTGGGCTTGCTGAAGCGAAGTGAACAGCGCCTTGCCTCGCTGACATCGCCGTCTAGTCTCGGGCTGCTTTGACTTTGACCACCGACTCATCTCCCAACTGGACACGCCGCTTTTGGACTCTGCTGGCCTGCGTGTTTGTGTTTCGCACACTCTTCATGCTGTTCTTCTGCTTACAGGCAGATCTGGCGGGAGATGAAGCTTATTACTGGGACTGGGGCCGCCGCCCTGACTGGGGTTATTATAGCAAGCCGCCACTCATTGGCTGGCTCATGGGCGTCGTTGGTTGGCTAACCAGTGATACCGATTGGGGCATTCGTGGCACGGCACTGATTCTCGGCACGGGCACCATGGCGGCGCTCTTCGTTCTGACTCGTGCTCTCTATGATGCACGCACAGGTTTCATGGCTGCCGTGCTCATCCTGCTCACACCAGCGAGTGCGGGGTTGAATCTCTTCCTCACCATTGATGCACCACTGCTTCTGACTTGGACTGCGGCGCTGCTGCTCTTCTGGTTTACTGCGCAGAAACCCACCCACTGGCTGCGCTGGCTAGCGCTGGCTTTGGTGATCGGCATCGGCACGCTGAGCAAGCAGATGATGCTCGTCTTTCCACTGCTCATGGTGGCTTTCGCGGCTGTTTCTAAAGACGATCGTGCCCTGCTGAAGAACCCGCGCATGTGGATCGCTATCGTTATCGGCGCGCTATTTCTCACGCCCGTTCTTTGGTGGCAGCAGCAGCATCAATGGATCACGCTTGAGCACACGGCTCATCACTTTGACACCAAGAGTCTCAGCGCTGTGAAGTGGCTGACTCGCACGCTTGAATGGCCTAGCGTGCAGGCGCTGGTGTACTCGCCCGTGACCTGGGCGGCTCTCATGGTGGTGATGTGGCTCGGCATGTCTCGGTGGAAATCCATGGCGCGGCATGAGCGCTATTTACTGATTTTTTCCGCCCCGGCACTCGTCATCTTCACGCTGCTAGCCTTGCGTCAACGCATCAATCCAAACTGGCCCGCTGTCTTCTATGTGCCTGCCTTCGTGCTAGTCGCGGCGTGGTTTACCGGACATTTGCCATTCGGCAAAGCGGACGCCTGGAAGAAGTGGACGCTGCGTATAGCATCGGTGTTTGCGGTTGTTTTGCACCTCGTCGTAATCGTCACTTTCCTGACCAGCTTAAAGGGGCACAAGAAGCTCGCTGACTTGCTTGGCTGGAAAGAAACGGGCAGACAAGCCGGTGCGTTTTTGGATAAGGTCCCCCGCCCTGCCAACACCTTTGTCATGGCGCTTGGTCATCGCTACAGCGCAGCACAAATGGCCTTCAACATGCCGCAGCATCCACGCACCTATCGCTGGGAACCTTCAGGGCATCCGATGTCGCAGTATGAAGTCTGGCCAGGGCCTGAGGAGCGTGTGGGAGATGACGCGCTGATCTTCAGCTACGGCGCGCTACCGGCTCCTGTAGCCGAGTGCTTTGAGAAAACAGAAGCCCTGGGCCGAGTCGAAGTGCCGCTCGGAGATGCGCCCCGCGTCTTTGAAGTGTTTCTCGGTCATCGACTCAAGACCTGGAAGAAAGTCGGTGCCCAATGATTTCCTGGGATCTCTCCATTCTGCATCTCATCAATCGCGAGTGGACTCATCCCCTACTCGATTGGCTGATGCCTGCCATCTCGGCTGTGAATGCCTGGGTGCCATTGATGGGACTGGCCGTGCTGCTGGTGCTCTGGCGCAATTTCAGTGTGGGCATTCGATTGATCCTATGCGTGGCGGTGGCGCTGAGTTTGAGTGATGGAGTGATCTCGAAGACGCTCAAAAAAACGATCGGTCGCGTGCGACCACGCGATGCCATCACGTGCGTCATGATCAGAGATCTGGGGAGTGCCTCACCTCAGTTCCTGCGTCTTTTTAAACCACCGACCCAGCAGCTCAGCGCTCCGCGTGGAGATACGAAAGGCAGTTCCTTTCCGAGCAGTCATGTCATGAACATGTTCGCTCTAGCGACTGTCATCGCGCTGTTTCATCGTCGCTGGGGAATGGTCATCTATGTCATCGCCGCACTCGTGGCGTATTCCCGCATCTACGTCGGAGCGCACTGGCCGAGTGACATCCCGCCATCCATCGGCATGGGTATTCTTGTAAGCTGGGTGGTGACGCGCTTGATCATGCGTAAATTCGGGACTGGAGTTAAAAACAAAGCGGGCCAGATCTGTGATCTGGCCCGCGATGAAAGCTAAACAGAAGGCTGAATTAGATGCCCTTGCTCACGATGTACTTAACGAGATCGACGACGCGGTTGCTGTAGCCCCACTCATTGTCGTACCAGCTCACGAGCTTGAAGAACTTGCTGTTGAGTTCGAGACCTGAGCCATGATCGAAGATGGAGCTGTGCTGATCATGGATGAAGTCGGTGCTCACCACTTCGTCGGAGGTCCAGTTGAGGATGCCATTCATGTAGGTCTCACTAGCCTTCTTCATGGCGGCGGAGATTTCAGCGTAGCTGGTTTCCTTCTCAGTCTTCACGGTGAGATCTACCACGGAGACGGTCGGAGTCGGCACGCGGAAGGACATGCCGGTGAGCTTGCCCTTCACTTCAGGAATGGCCAGACCCACAGCCTTGGCAGCACCGGTACCGCTTGGGATGATGTTGATGGCAGCGCTGCGGCCACCTTTCCAATCCTTGGCGCTTGGGCCGTCCACCGTTTTTTGCGTGGCGGTGTAGCTGTGGATGGTGGTCATGAGGCCGTCGGCGACGCCGA
>JBEBGU010000151.1:0-7861 GCA_040081325.1 Prosthecobacter sp. | reverse complement strand
TACTTGAGCCGTCTTTTGCCCCTCAATTTAAAACTTCCAGTCCTCAACTTTCAGTTTTCACTCTCTCGTCGCTGCCTATTAAATCCCCCTCGCAACTCTCATCACTCCATGCCTGACCACCGCTCCCTGACCACTGCCTTCCTCGCACTCGCCGCGCTCACGGCCCCTGCCGCCGAGAAGATCGACTTCAATACTCAAGTGAAGCCCATTCTCGAAGCCGCCTGCACCCACTGTCACGGCGCAGAGAAGGACAAAGGCGACTTCCGAATGCACACGAAGGAAGACATGATCAAAGGCAACGAGAACGGCCCAGGTTTGACGCCGAAGGATCTCAAGAAAAGCGCCATCTACTCCACCCTTCTCCTTCCGCATGATGACGACATGGTGATGCCACCGGAGAAGGAAGGCCTGCTCGACAAATCACAGATCGAAGTCATCAAAGGCTGGGTCGAACAAGGCGCTGACTGGCCCGCAGGCGTGACGCTCGAAGTGAAGCCACGCATCGACTTCGTGAAGCACGTCCAGCCCATCCTTGAGCAAAACTGCCTGAGCTGTCACAACCCCGAAAAGGCCAAGGGCGACTGGATTCTCAGTAGCCGAAAGGAAGCCTTCGAGACTGGTGAAAACGCACCCAACATCGTGCCTTTCCAGCTCGCCAAGAGCGCCATCTATCATTCGACCACACTCGCTGAAGACGACGACGATCTCATGCCGCCGAAGAAGAGCGGCGGTCCTTTGAAAAAGGCAGAGGTCGCCATGCTCAAAGGCTGGATCGAGCAGGGTGCCGTGTGGCCAGATGCCGTGAAGCTCAAGGCCAAAGAAAAAGGCGCAGCTCCCACCAACAATCCCGACACGCTGGAACTCGTGAAAAAGATCCACGCCTTCATCGTCCAGACCTCCAAAGAAAAGGCCGAGGCCGACATGAAGTCCTATGACTCCAAAGTACCGAAGACCGGCGCAGCGTATTCCATGGTCGCCATTAAAGGCGGCGAGTTCCTCATGGGTAGTCCTGCCAGCGAAGCCGGACGTATCGACGACGAAGGCCCGCAGGTGAAGAAGACCGTGAAGCCCTTCTGGATGGGTAAATACGAAGTCACTTGGGATGAGTATGAGCCCTTTCAGCTCACCAGCGAAGGCCGCAACAAAGACGGCAGCCGCAAAGTCTGGTCCGCCAACGACAAGCCTGAAGACCTCATCAGCCAGCCCACCCCGCCCTACCAGCCGATGGACTTCGGCATGGGCCGCAACGGCTTTCCTGCCATCTGCATGACCCAGCACGCCGCGAACAAGTATTGCCAGTGGCTCAGCGCCCAGACCGGCCACTACTACCGCCTGCCGACAGAAGCCGAGTGGGAATACGCCGCGCGGGCCGGCACCAAGACCGCCTTCTTCTGGGGAGACGATGTCGCCCAGCTCAAGGACTATGCCTGGTTCTTTGAAAACGCCCCCAACTTCCAATACAGCCTCATCGGCAAGAAGAAGCCCAACCCCTGGGGCCTCTACGACATCTACGGCAACGTCTGCGAGTGGTGCATGGACCAGTATTCCGAGACCACCTACAAGACCTGGGCAGCCGACGCCGCCACAGGCAGGATCGGCGGAACCTGGATCAAATCAAAGACACCGTATCCGCACGTCGCCCGTGGCGGCACCTATGATGACGATGCTGAAATGTGCCGCAGCGCCGCCCGCAAGCCCTCTGAAGAAGGCTGGAAGCAGCAGGACCCACAGCTCCCCAAGAGCATCTGGTATCTGACCGATGCCACCTGGCTCGGCTTCCGCATCGTCCGCCAGCTTGAGATCCCCAGCGTCGAGGAAATGCACGCCGCCTGGAACAACGGCGTCGCCCGTGAATAACGAGTCCGTGTCGGCAAGTTAAGGCACTACCCATGATGTGTTCCCGCAGATTCAGAAAACCCACAGATTGGATGGAGCAGTAAGAAAGAAATCTGCGGGTTCTCTGAATCCGTGGGAATCCTTCTATCAGAGTACTGTTAGCGTCTTCTCAGCGGTTTAACAGAGTCTGCGCCAGGGAGTCCGATGACTAGCCCCCACACATACCTCCTGCTTTCATGGCTCTTGTCGCTTTCCATCGCCATGGGTGCTCCGCTACAGCGTCACGACTTCTCCGGTCCCGGCATGGCCACCACCTTCCGCATCGCTTGTTATGCAGAGGACAAAGCCACGGCAGAGGCCGCCACCGAAGCCTGCTTCAAGCGCATCGCCGAGTTGAACGCCATCTTCACCGACTACGATCCCACCAGCGAGCTCATGCGCCTCTGTGCGCCTGAAGTAAAATATCCCTTCAAAGTCAGCGAGTCGCTCTTCGACATCCTTCAGCGCGCCCGCTCATTGGCTAAAACCACTCACGGAGCCTTTGATCCCACCTGCGGCCATCTGTCCAATCTCTGGCGTCGCGCCAAACGTCAGGGCAGACTGCCACCCGCAGACCGCTTGCAGCAAGCCATCGCCGCCACCGACTGGCGGCGCATCACGCTGCATCTTGAAAGCCGCAGCGTCACCTTGCAGTCCGGCACCTTGATTGATCTCGGCGGCATCGCCAAAGGCTACGCGGCAGACGAATGCCTGCGTGTCTTGAAGCAGCACGGCATCACACGCGCCGTCGTGCAGGCAGGTGGCGACACCGCCGTGGGTGATCCCCCCCCCGGAGAAACCGGCTGGCCCGTCACCCTGCGTACCGATGCCAAAAACGAAACCCAAGTGTACCTTGCCAACAGCGCTGTATCCACCTCAGGCGACCTCTATCAATTCACTGAGATCGATGGCCAGCGCTACTCCCACATCATCTCACCCCGGACCGGACTCGGCCTCACCCAGCGCATCGCCTGCTCCGTCTTCGCCCCCGACTGCACCACCAGTGACGCTCTCGCCACCGCCATGTGTGTGCTTGGCCAAGCCGAAGGCGAAAAGCTCGCCACCCAAATCCCCGGCGTGAAAGTCCAGTTCCCGAAGACGCCCAGGCCCGACTGACTCGAGTCTAGCCTCAGCAGCCTCTGGCAGCGCAACAAAAGAAGCATTGAAAGCCTTGATCAGTGGAAGGAGGCCGTTCGGCGCGAGCCGGGCATTCTTTGTTTTGCAGGACAATTCAATTTGGCAATGCGCTGATCAACGGGCATAATGATGTCGGTCTGCTGCTACTGAAAGTCGTCTCCATGGCGTCGCGGGGTATCCCGCTCAGGTGGTTGGTGGGCCCATTTTGTTTCCAGGGGTGAGAGGCTGGGTAATGGGGTCGTAATGGTTGCTGCCAGAGGTATCGTAGAGATCGACGACGAGCCGAATTTTCTCCTGCAGGTAGGTGTAGTAGCGCATGTCACCCATCTCAAAGACACGCTGGACTGCCCAGGCCAGATAGTCGGCCACAGAGAGCAGGGGCTCGGTCAGCGGCGTCTGCACATTGAAGACCACCTGACTCTGCAACTCATCCTTCTGCCAGAGCTTCCCCGCCCTGCCCACGGCCTTGATGAGTGCCTCATCCAGCACTTTGGCGCGGGTGCTGGAGCCGCGCTGGGCCACATTGAGCACGAGGCGCTGGGGTTCACGAAGTCTGCTTTTGATGAGGTGGGACAGAACATCCGCGTAGAATTCGTCGTCTTTACCGTGGTGCTTCTGCACGAAGATGGAAGGGATCTTGCGGGCCATGACCACTTCGATCTCACAGGGCAGCTCACGCAGGTAATGCAGGAAAACCGTGCGCACATCGGGCGTGTCCTTGCAGGCATGGAAGAAGAAGCCACCCCTGGCCATGCGCTTGGCTACACTGGGCAGCGGATAAAGCAGCGGGTCCATCTCCACCTGTTTTTGCAAGGCGGCGATCTCGGCCCTGACCTCTGCCAGCGGGCGGTCAATCCGCACGAGTCCCATGCCGAACGCCATCGAGACCCCCTCCTGCCCCAGAATGGTGACACCCCCTTTCCCAAAGAAGGTGGTGTCGCCGACTTCATCAATGAAGCGGTGAGTCACAGGTAGGGGGCTGGATGCGTGATGCGCCATGCGAGTTCAAGCCTTATGATCTCCGCGAAGGAGGTGGCGAGTGAATGTGATGATGCGCCTTTATAGCACTAGGCGGAAAAGCCCGCCAACAGACTTTGACTGCCGGTGGTGAGAATAGGGTGAAAGGCTGCTCTTCAGTCCTCGGCAAACCCGAAGGCGAAAAGCTCGCCGCCCAGATCCCCGGCGTGAAAGTCCAGTTCCCGAAGACCCGCAGCCGAGACTGAATCAAGCCTTCTCCTCCCCCTCCTCAATCACCACTTCCACGTCGCGTTTGGCTTTCGCTAGCAGGGCTTGGGCTTCTTGGCGGATTACTCAAACGGATTCACCACGGGCACTCCACAGCGCGTGAAGTCATCCACGTTGCGCGTGGCGACGGTCAGTTGGTGGTGCTTCGCCGTCGCGGCGATCATGCTGTCTTCGGCAGGAATCGTGAAGCCATTCTGAGTGACCTCGCAGGTCAACTTGCCCCAGACGATTCCAATCTCGAGCGTCCAAGGCAGACAAATGATGTCCGTTCGACTTTGGCCTTACCAATCGATCAAATGCTGTTTCCGCTTCCCTTCGGGTAGGCGCATGATGCCTTCCCAAATTTCACCCATAATAATGGGATCGACGACTAACTACCGCCGATGGGTGATGAGCCACTCCAGCACCTTGGGGTTGGGACTCTGCTTGGCGGTTCGCAGAGCACATTCACGTCCACTAGGTAAGTCATTCGTCAAACAGGGTCGAAGGTTTCAGCGCGGTCCGCTCACTACGGCCATGCTCCACCCACCAGTCCTTCACTGGGCAGGCAAGCAACCATGCCACAAGATCAGGTGCCATCGCGTCAGGTTCCTTCTCCATCCGCAAACGGTAGTCCCCTTCGCCCACACGCTCAATGTCGCAGCGCTGGCCGGGCTTGAGATCATCTGCCTTGCGAAAAACCTCGGGGATTTCGAGCAGTCCATGAGCAGAAAGGGTAATCGTCATGGGTTGAGGTTACCCTCTGAGGGGTTGTCGGTCAATCCTTGTGGGTGAAAGGTAGCTCTTCAGTCCTCGGCCAAGCCGAAGACGAAGAGCTCGCCGCTCAAATCCCCGGCGTGAAAGTCTTGCTTCCGAAGACACCCAGGCCTGACTGAATCCAGCCAAGACCTCACACTTTCAAAGCCACCCCTCTTCCGCACCCAAGACCATGCCACCTTCGGCGCGGATTTTTTTATGGTCTATGACTTCAACTCTTCTTTCAGCTTGACCTTAATCGGCGGCCTTTATTGAATCCCCCCACTCTTTGCGAAGCCGGTCGAACTCCTCTTTTGTGATCTCTTTGTGCTTTTTGAATGGATAACAGTACTCCAGAAATTGTTCTATGACTGATGCCTCAGTAAGACTGCCAACATACTCTCTTTCGATGGAAGTAAGTGCTTCAAATTGGTTCCGCAACGCTTCCGTTTTGGCAATCAAAGAACTGTCGAGGGTAAGCTTGTATCGCTCCGCTACTCCATACTTGTCACGAACACATACAACGGAGGGTTGTTCTGGCACACTCCAGACAACATCAGATTTATCGTCGTGGTAATAGTTCATTGATGAGTTGTTTGTGTTAGGAATGTTAAATCAAAAGTTGGGCGCATCTGGCAGGCGGAACTCCTTCGCAAAGATGGTCTTCTTCGCTTTCTCGTCGTAGCCGACGGTCATCCATCGTGTGCCGTCTTTGGCAAGAATCATCACGCGGCCATATGTCTGATGCTCGGCGAGTGCCTTTGGAACTTCCTTGGTAGTTTCGAAGCGTTCTTTGGGGTCAGCTAGCAGAGCACCACTCTCAGTTTTCCGCCCTTCGATACCAATGATGAAGTCAGGATAGAATCCTCGTCCGTTCGGCATCAAGACATTCACGGACCATGGTTTGTCAGGAGGGTTACGGTGCCACCAGTTCACCAGCTTGTGTGGATCATTGTCCAGAATCTCAGCAAACTCTTTTTCCCAGCTCCCTAACCCTGGCGGCATCACCTGATAGATATTGTGTGGTGACTTTGGGAGAGGTTCGATAGAAGAAATCTCAGCAGGCAGCTCGCCCGCTTCCTGGATTTCCATGTGGGCCGCCCGCGCCTTCTTTTGCGCCTCCCATAGTAGCTCGGGGTGCGTCGTCAAAAGCACATTGAGGAAATGAATCACTTTCTCGGGATCATTCGCATCTTCCATACCTTCATCCCGCATCACTTGTTCCAGCTTGCGAAGCAGCGCACGCCGGAGTTCACGCGGGTCAAATGTGTCATCTTTGCAAAAGACTTTGTAGGCCTTCCTTGACGCCTCATCAGTAGAGAGGTCGGCAGCATAGTCGAACTCCTGCTGAATCTCTTGTGTAAAGACATCCAAAGTGCGCTTCTCAACAGGAATGTTGGTCTTCATCGCTTCCAGCAAATCCCGTGTCGAAACGATGAAGCGCTGTGCGCAGTCTTCTTCCGTCACTTCATTATCCGCACAGACCTCCTGTGTTTTGAACTGGCGCGGCACACCTGAGCGCAGGGCATAGCGATGCGGCTTGATCGGGCCTGCGACTTTCTTGGGGGCTTTGTCAGGAGCATCCCCGTCATCAGGTTCTTCGCTGCTGCCAAAGAACTTACCAAAATCAAAGTTCGTCGTCGGTTGAAACTCGGGTGCTTTCGGAGGTTCAGGTGGATTACCATCTCTGAGCACATTGGCATCCTCCGCCTCAAGTCCGAAGAACTCAATCTGTCCGCTCTGATCCACTTTGCTTACGCCGGAGATGCTTTCACCAAACCGTAGTGCCACTGTGGCAGTGCTAGCCTTCGCATATTCAGTTTGGATCGCGTTGATCTTCTGTCCTGCAATATCGAGACCGGTCTGCGTTTCTGCGGCAGCCAGGAAGACATATCCGTAACTCAGAGCTTCCGGCAAAGTGTTCGCTTGTGCCCTGCCTTGCAGCAACCGATGCACGCGAAGAATGCGACCCACGAGTTGCACGCCGAACTCGGGGTCACGGCTCGCACGCATGGATACCAGAGTAAAGGCACGAGGCGCATCAAAGCCCAAGGCCACAGCCATCTTAAAGATCAGCACTTCACGCCGTTCGTCATTGGCCAGTGCCAACAGTCCACTATCCGGCTCTTCCGAGGTGTGAACGGCGATTTGTTCCTCACTGAAGCCCATCCTCAAAAGACGAGCCTTCACCTTTTCAATGCTCTTATCTTCAGAGTGAACCTGCACCAGAAGCAAGGGCACAAGAGGAATCTTCATCTCTGCCAGTGTCTGCTTCAGCTTGCGGTGGGCTGCTATGCCATCGCGCAGGGCCGTTCCTTCTAGGTCCACCAGCGCCTTCTGCTCTGGGGCGACGAAGTAAGCTGCGCACTTCACCCCTTTTTTGATCAAGCCTGCCTCCATCGCATCCTCACGGCTCACGCGGATGCGGTGCAGCTCAGCAATTTTCATGGCCTTTTCAAAGGCTTTGATGTTGGAATCATCCGGCGTCGCCGTGATCAGCACCGTGTATTCCGGTTTCAGCACCTCCTTGAAAAACTTCGCCGCCTGCGTGCCTTCACCGAAGCCGTAATGCGCCTCGTCCACCACCACGCCGATACGGAAGCCCTGCGTGCGCAGTTGTTCGACAAGCGTGTCGATGGATGGATTCGTCTCACCCTCCTTGCGCACGTTGCGGCTGTCCTTCACTCGAGTCGCCACCGTCTGCCACGTCGTCACAAAGACATCCCCCTGACGGCTCATGTCAGTGGCTCGATCTTCCGAAAGCTCACGCAGCCGCAGGCCGTGGAACTGTTCCCGTAGAAAGGCCGCCGTCTGCCCCACCACGCCCTTGAAGGGGGCGAACCAAAACCAAACCACCTTCTCTACATGG
>JBEBGU010000150.1:0-7865 GCA_040081325.1 Prosthecobacter sp. | reverse complement strand
GTATCAGCCAGATAAAAAGCATCGCCCACTGGAATTCGTTGCGCGTTCAGTTCCTTCGTGATCGCCGCATAAGCAGCGCTGAGACCTGCATACATCTCCGCCTGAGTTTTCGGCTCACCCGGTTTGTCGGAGGGCTTGGTGAAACGCGGATCATCTTTTCGATACGCCCAGGTCTGATGCACCAGCAGTTTGGCCTGCGGCGCATGTTGATGAATGAGTTCACTCAGACGCCCCGCATGTGGCTGATAGGTGCTCAGGTCGTGACTCTTGAGGCTGGCCTGCTGAATCGTCACATAGTCCCACGAGTCTGCTTTCAGCTCCTGCACCAGACTGCTGCCATTCGTGTAGAGCCCCGCCTTGTCCTGTGCATTCGCCGCGTGCTTCAGCGCCTTTTCCGAGTGCAGTTCAAACGATGCGCCGCCCACGACAATGGGGCGATGGATCAGTGTGTGTCCGCCCGCCTTGGCCAGATCTCCGAGATAATGCGTGGCATTGCGAGAGAAGCTATTGCCGATGGTGAGCAGGCGCACCGTCTCCGCAGAGACGTGAATCGAGCAGACAAGGATGGCGAAGAATGTGAGCAGCGAACGAAGCATCGCCCCTCATAGCATCAGGTGAAGGAAGTTCGAACGTGTTTTGAAACGTCTTCCGCTTTCAGCGTATCGCCACAAAGCAGCCCTCGAACTCCACACACACTTTTTCCTCATGCTCAATGGTCGCTCGCAGGGTCAGATGCGCCCGACCCGTGTCTGACCATTTCTGAAGAAAAGCCTGCCATTCCTCCTCGCCCGGCTTTTGGCAAAAGGCACGCAACACACCCCGCACGGGATGCCGATAACGGATAGAGCTGTCCCTAATAACAATGTGCGCCTCACGATCTCCGAGCATCTGCCACAGCAGGCTGTAACCAGCCAGCGTCGCTAGGGCGCTGAGACTGCCACCAAAGGCGGTGCCAAGATGATTATGATTTGGCTCCAGCGGCGCCTGCAGAATGAGCTGCTGACCATCCCATCTTTCCACCGTCACACCCATGGCCTGCGTCAGCGGAATCTGAGTGTGGAGAAACGTTTCCGTTTCGCGAAGCAGGGCATCGTTCATGAGGAGAGCTGACTCAGAACGTATTCGAAATCACCACCTCATCATAGCTGAGTTGACCAGGCTTCGGCCACGCAGGCTGGGTGCCTTTGCCGACAGCGATCATGAAGGAGATGACGTGGTCCTCGGGCAGCTTGATGATCTTGGCGACGGCATCGAAATCAAAACCATCCATGGGGCAGGAGTCATAACCCATGGCCTTGGCGGCGAGCATGATGGTCATGCCGGCGAGACCGCAGGAGCGCATGCATTCGTCGCGCTGCACCTGCTCGCGGCCTTCATAGTACTGGCCGATGGCGGGAACGAGGAAGTCCTGCACGGGCTGCGGAGCATTTTTCCAGTAGCGGCCGGCGTCCTTTTTCCATGAATCTTTGTCGGCACAAAGCACGATGAGCAGGGACGAGTCCGTGACCTGCGCCTGATCCCAGGCAACGGCGCGGATCTGCTTCCGCACCTCAGGATCGAGCACGGTGACGAAGCGCCAGTTCTGGATGTTGAAGGCCGTGGGAGCCTGCAACGCCGCATCCATGAGCTGGCGGATTTCTGCCTCCGTCATGATGTGAGCGGGATCGTAATGCTTGATGGCGCGGCGGGAGTTGATGGCTTCAAAAGTATTCATGAGGAAGAGCGGGTGGCGTGGATTTTGATGTGCAGGTGGATGTGGTCGTTTACGACGTGTTTGCCAAGGAAAGCAAAGAGCTTCCCAGAGCCGTACTGGCTGCCGAACTGTGTGCGGTCGAGTTCAAACTGTGCCTGACCGGTGAGATGATCCGCATCCGCCGCAGCGATGACGGAGGGAAAGCTCAAGGACTTGGTGACACTTCGGAGTGTGAGCTGGCCGTGCAGTTGATAGTTCGGTGTGCCATCCGTGCAGGCGGGCAGTGGCTCGGCACGATCACTAATGAACTCGGCGGTGGGAAAGCGATCCACGGCGAAGAAGTCATCGTCGCGGAGATGGCGGATGAGCGTGGCATTGTAGTCCGTGTCCACGAGGTCTTCACAGGTGATGCTGTTCATGTCGAGCGTGAATCGGGCGGCCTTCAAGACACCCTTCTCGATTTCGACACGACCTCCGGCCAGCTTCACCGTGCCGTGATGATGATTGAATAGATTTCGACCCGTCCAGTGCACGACGCTGGTATCGGTGCCGACCTCGAAGACACCATCGTTACTGGCCGACTCGACCTGCGGCCCGGTTCCTTCGAGAGGAAACCCTTGCTGCCGCCACTCGGCGACGCCATCTCGAAAGTCGCTGACGTTCGTGTAGCCCGCCTTCACCAGCTTCTCCGCTGCTACAGCCGAGTCGAGCGAGGGAGCACCTGCTCCATACACGATGATCGCCGACGACTTGTCGGGCACGAGTTCGGCGACCTTGGAAATGAAAGCCATCTCATACACACAGGCATTCACGGCTCCCGGCAGATGCTGTTGCGCGAAGTGTTCCTCTGGCAGCACATGCAGCAGCGTGACGGAAGCGTGCGAGTCCAGCATGGACTTCAAGTCGGCGGTGGTGATGGTTTTCATGAACGTGCGACGATTTACGTCTCATCTCCTTCATGGCACCCATCTTTTTGAGCCTGGCATTCACTTCCTCTTATGCCACAGGCATTAATTCTGGAATCGGATCACCGAAGGGCAGGATCGGCATGGGACGGCCCTGGAAGTCGTCGAAGCTGTCGTCGTAGTTAATGCCGAGGTGCTGATAAATCGTGGCCCAGAGATCATTCGGACTCATCGGTCGCTCGATAGGATACTCGGCGCGCGGATTGGTAGCACCGATGATCTGACCTGTCCTCATGCCGCCACCGAAGACGATGTTGGACATGGCGTTCGGCCAGTGATCGCGGCCTGGCTGGCTAACGCCGGTCTGCGTGCCGATCTGCGTGTTGATCTTCGGTGTGCGACCAAACTCACCTGTCACGACGACGAGCACATCTTTGTCGAGGCCGCGCTCGTGGATGTCTTCGATCAAAGCGGACACCGCCTGATCATAGACCGGCATACGCCAGCGGCTGTCGGCAAACATGTCGCAGTTCACAGCGTGGCTGTCCCAGTTGTAGGTGCAGTTCTTTGGGATCGTTTTGCTCGGGAAAGGATTCTCCCAAACCATCGTGACGAAGCGGCAGCCAGCTTCCACAAGGCGACGTGCGAGCAAGCCACGCTGTCCATAGGCCGACCAGCCATAGCGGTCGCGCGTTTGAGTGGACTCTTTGGAGAGATCAAATGCCTCGCGCACTTGTGGTGCAGTCAGGATGTCGCTGGCGCGCTGGCTGAAGACATCCATCGCCTCCATCAGACCACTGCGATCCATCTCACGCTTCAGATTGTCCATGCCACGGAGCAGATGCATGCGGTCATCCAGCCGCGTCTCCATGTCCGGCGTCAGGCCGATGTTCTCGACTTTGAAATCCTTCGCGCTGGGATCTCCGACCACCATGAACGGCGTGGCCGATGGGCCGAGATATGAGGCACCGAGTGAAAAGGTGTCGATGCCACTGCGGCTGCGATCCACGCCAGCAATCGAAACCGGCATGGGATGATCTGCACGCTGGAGCTTGCGTGAGATGATCGATTGCACGCTCGGCGCATCATTCACGAAACCGACGGGCAGAGCGGGATTGCGTCCCGTCATGAAGCGCTTGTGACCACCGCCATGGTCCGAGAACTCATGATGGATGCTGCGGATGATATTGAACTTGTCCGCCAGCTTCGCCTGCTTTGGAAACAGCTCACAGATGTGAGTGCCTGGCACGTTCGTGCGGATCGGATTGAACACACCTCGATACTCGACCGGTGCATTCGGCTTCATGTCGTAGCTCTCAAGCTGAGACATCCCGCCCGGCAGCCAGACAAAGATGACGGACTTCTCCTTCAACCGCCGGCCCGCATTCTTCGCGATGGTCTCCGCGCGCAGAAAGTCGCTCATGCCAAGACCCAACATGCTCAAAGCGCCGACCTCAAAAAAGCTGCGCCGCGACATAGGGCCGCAGCAGCGTTGCTGAGATGAGCTGTCGATGAGTGAAGACATTCGTGAGGCTGTGTTTACGGCCTGATAAAACAGGCTATTTCGCGTCCACGGCAAAACTGGCGGTCTCTTTGCCTGTGGCGATCTCCCATACTTTGAGAACGCCGTCTTCGCCGCCGGCCACGAGTGAATCGCCGCCACGGGTGGGACTGAGGGAGTTCATGAAGTCTTTCACGCCGGAGAGCTGCTTCACCTCGCCACCGTCGCTGTTGATGATGCGCACTTTGCCATCGCCTGAGGTGGTGGCCACGGTGTCCGTGTTGCCGAGATAGTGCAGCGCGGTGACTTCCCGGTCCCAGCCATCGACGTTTTTGCGTCGGTCGCCGATCGTCCAGTCCCAGACTTTCACCACGTTGTCCGCACCGGAGCTGGCGAGCAGGCGGCCATCGCTGCGCCAGGAAAGGCCTAACACATGATGCGTGTGACCTTCGAAGACCTTCACCATTTTACCTGTGGCGAGATCGGTGATGCGCACGGCTTTGTCAGCACCGCCAGAGGCGAGTAGTTTGCCATCGGGGGAGAAATCGATGCACAACACGGTGTCGAGATGGCGCTCATCATACTGGGCGGTCATTTTGCCCGAGGCCATGTCCCAAAGTGTGATGTCACCGCTGCGCGATGGCTCGCCACTGCCGACAGCCAGCGTCTTGCCATCGGCAGAAAAAGTCAGCGCTCCGACGCGATCCGAGATGGGCGATTTGCCATCGCCAGTGCCGAGCATGCGCTCAAGCTTCCAGGCGGCCACGGATTCATTCGGCACGAGTGCGCTGCCTTTGTCTCCAGTGACGACAAAGCCATCATCGGTCGGCCAAGCCAGCGCCTGAACCTTGCCTGCGGTGGTCACACTGATCTGGTTGATTGGTCGGCCTGACACTGTGGACCAGACGCGCACATGCCCTTCGGCATCGACGCCAGCGATCTGCGTGCCCTTTGGAGAAAACGCGAGCGCGATGAGTGATGGGATGGCGCTTGCCACGGCTTTGGTCGCCTCAGTCTTGGCGACATTGCTGGCATCGAGGGCCTTCTTCGCTGCTTCAAGCGTCGCCTTCGTGGCGGTCACGGTCAGTGCTGCTTTGGTGCTGGCTTCCGTCACGAGTTGAATCTCGCGGGCAGTGTCCTTGATGGCAGCTTCGGCACGCACGGCGGCTTCTTTGGCGAGCATGGCATCGGTTGCGGCCTTCTCGGCTTTGTCCTTGGCCTCGGTCTGCTTTTTGGTCAAAGCCGCGTCAGGTTTACCGCCTGGAGCCTTGGTCACTTGGTCGTTGGCTTCCGCCAATGCTTTGTCGGCGGCGGCTTTGGCGTCGTCCTTGGTCTTCACATCCTTGCGTTTGTCGTCCAATGCCTTCTTGGCGATGTCAGCCAGTTCGTTGGCCTTCTTCAATCGTGCGGCGAGATCGGTGACATCTTTCTCAGCCTTTTTGATGGCTTCATTCTGCCAGGCCACCTCGACGGTATTCTTCGCCACAGCATCAGTTTTATCCATCACGGCACGCGCGGCGGAGAGATCGCCTTGGATCTCCAGCGAGGCCTTGCCTGTGGCGGTTTCCCAGATCTTAATCTTATGGTCCACGCCTGCGGTGGCGATGCGCTGAGTGTCCGCGCTGATCACGAACGCTGTGACGGCTCCGCCATGCTTGAGATCACGCAATGGTTTGCCGGTGGGTTGATCGATCAACGACACGGCATCTCCTGGTGCCGCCGCGAGTTTGAACTTCATGGCTGGCGGTGCTGCGGGTGCGGGCACGGAGCGCGGTGACGAAGCAGCGCGCTGCCAGATCTTCACTTCACGATAACTGCCTGTGGCGAGACGAGTGCCGTCCGGACTAAAAGTCATCGCCGCAACCAGATCGCGATGCGCAACGCCCGGCTGCTTGTAGAGGCCTGACTTGATGAGTGCTTCATCGGTCAGGCGCGTCACCAGCGCCGCTGTCGGCAGGTGATACACAGAGATCTGATTGCCGCGCGCGGCAGCAGCGAACTGTCCGTCAGGAGTGACCGCCGTAGCGAAGATGGGCCGGAAGGTGGCGGGCAGAGGTTCCCAGGCGACGACACGCTCCTGACGCGCCGAATGCAGCGCGCCTTCGTCGATCCACTGCTTGAACAGCGCGAGTTCACCCGCTGTCAGTTTCACCGCGCCGACCTTGTTGTTCTTCGGCGGCATCTCGGAATCCCATTCACCGGCGGCAGCCTGGTACATCAGACTCTTGTCGCCCTTGCCAGGCTCGATGCCCTTGCCCGTCTCGCCGCCTTTCGTCATGAGCTCAGGCGTCTCCATGTTGAGGCCGCTCTTGGTGGTCGTCTTGTTGTGACAGGCGAGACAGTTGTCCTTGAGAATGGGAAGCAACTGCTTCTCGAAGTCCACGGTGGCGGCGTTCGACAGAATGCCGAAGGACGAATGCAGAATGGTGAATGCTAAAACGGGTCTCATTTCTTGGCGAGCTCCTTCACTCGGATGCGGATGGGGGTGGAATACACGATGAAAGTGGCGTCTTTGGCCGGGTTCTTGGTGGCGGTCTCTTTGGCGGCTTTGTCAGCCGCAGTTTTTGCCTTGTCGGCCTGCGCGAGCTTGTCAGTGGCTTCTTTCACCTTGGCTTGCTGGGCTGTTTGAGCGGGCTTGTCTTCGGGTTTGATGGCTTTCAGCGCAGCGTTCGCGGCATCGAGTTCCTTCTTGGCAGCGGCATGTGCTTCAGCGGCTTTCTTGGCGGTGGTTTCAGCGGCAGTGACATCATCGGCATTGCGGCGGAAAGACATTTTGGCGGGTGATTGCAGAATGAACCCGTAGTCGCCGGGCGCGAGTTTCAGAGCTTTGACATCGAGCGTGAGCTTTCCGTCATTGGCCTTCGCGGCGATGGTGACTTCGGGAGCTTTGGCAACATCGGTCAAACCGAGCACCTTGAGCTTCAACACATCGGTAAAAGCAGCATGACGTGTGACCTTGAGCGGAATGTCCAGCTTGCCATCCACCGCGACTTCAGGCACTCCAGGAGTTGTCTGCTCGATCAGCGCAGGTGCCTGATCCGCCACAACACCGACCACAGGAGCACCAGCAATGCGCGTGAGCATCACTTCACGCGCGGAATCCTTCACCGGCCAGTTCAGGAATGCCGTGCGACTGATGCCCGAGAGCACTTTGGCACCGCCAGCAGCATCCGCGCTAGCACGCAGGCCGATGTAGCCCAGCGTCTGACCTTTACCCATAACGCCGCCGAGCACGGTGACTCCGGGTGGTGGATTGCTCAGTGTCAGTTCCAGCGGTTCGCTCTGCGCGTTGCGTCCGGGCAGCATCACTTCAATCGCGGTGATGCCCTGTCGCCAGACATTCGAGCTGGCCATTTCATAAGGCCCGGCAGCCGCAGCCTTCGGCAATGTGGGATGCATCGCGATGGCTTGATCCATCTTTGCTTCCGCAGGTTTGGTGATGCGCAGCAGGAAGGGATGACGACGACCATTGGCGGCGTTCAGCGGATCGCTGATGGAGATGCGAAACACGCCATCAGCCTTCGCTTCATAGGCATAGGCAGGATCGAGCTGCGTGACACGCACGCTCGGAGCCGGAACCATGGCGGCAGGATCATTCAAGTCTGCCTGGGCGGTCAGTGTCTCGGCACCTGCCGCATCCTTTTTGACCAGTTCTACGACCATCGTCGGATCAGTCGGGAAACCTGCCTGCTGGGAAACGACCTCGATGATAAAACGATCTCCTGATTTGAAGGCCAGATCAAAGCTGCGTGGCGTGCCTCTGGCA
>JBEBGU010000912.1:0-2046 GCA_040081325.1 Prosthecobacter sp. | reverse complement strand
GCTTCTCACTCGTCGAGGCCATCGAGGTTTGTCGTGAGCACATCGTGCGCGGTGGCGGTCATGCCATGGCAGCAGGAGTTTCAGTCACGGAGGCCAAGCTCGACATCTTCCGCACCACCTTTTGTGAGGCCGCACGCATTGCCCTCAGTGAGGAATCACTCACCGCCGTGCTCGAACTCGATGTCGAGGTAAAGCTCAGCGAGCTCACTCTCGATTTCCTCCAGAACTTCCGGCTCATGGAGCCCTTTGGTCAGCGTAATTCCGAGCCCGTCTTTCTTTGCAGAGGTCTCATGAAAGAGAAGCACCTGCGCGTCATGCTTACTCAGGACGGAGCTAGCATGGAAGCCCGCTGGTTCAATGCGCCCCTCAAAGATATGCCCAAAGCTCCGTGGGATGTCGCCATGCGTGTGCAGCGTAATTACTGGCGCGGTGAAGAGCAGTGGCAGCTCACTCTCGACGCCGTGCGCACCGCCGAGTGAGTCTCGCCAAAGAGTGGATGCACTTTGGCTGGAATGCTGCTTGAGAATGCTGCCATCTTCTTATAGATCAGTCTGAATGCTTGTGAGTTATGATTCGGAATACACACACACTTTTCGCCATAGTTATCGCGACCTGCCTTTTAAGCGGATGCGGTAAAAAAGCTCAGATGCAATACGAAGCGGCTCAGACCCAAGCGTCCGCTACTGAACAAAACATCGCGCTTAAGGCAGCTCAGGCCGAATCCGCCGCTATTGGCAATCTCGGCCAGTACAACTATCCGCAGCAGGTACATATGGATCAGTTGCGTGCCAAAATTAAACTAGTCCAAGAGGAAAGTGTGAGTCTCGAAGCAAGCAAAGTCAGCGCACAGAAGGAAGTCGAACTTCTGAAACAAGAGCTCGAAGACTATCGCGCTCGTCATCTCAAATAACCCACAACGAACATTTCAAATGGACCCGAAAATATACATCTATGGCTTTTGTTTTGTGGCCGCCGTCTCCGGAATGAGTTTCTGGCGCTACGCGATGGACATGGATGATGTCCAAAAGGATCTACTCCTCGCCCGCCAGCAGCTCAATACGGTGGAAGACAGTCTGAAGCAGACGAAAGCTTGGCTCGTCGCTCGCAAAGAAGCCGCCGCGCTGATCGCCGCCGCATCTGTGATCAAAGAAAAGAACGAAGGCCTACAGAGCGAGATCCAAGCCATTAATAGTCAGCGACTCGACATAGCTAAAAACTACATGGGCACCATTGAGCGTGCCCGCGCTGAGACAGCGGGCATGTTCCTGCCTGTGGTCACCCTTACCACCGGTGCCAGTTTGAAAAACGCCAAGATCCAATCCATCGATTCGGAACTCTGCCTTTTACAGCACTCTGAAGGTGTCACAAAAGTAGCGACCAACCTGCTCCCGGATGATCTTCAAGACAGGCTTCGTTACGGATTCAATCCGGCGGGAATCGGAGCTCTCTCCAAACTGAGTGGCGTCGGCGGCGCATCACTCAACACCTCTGCCAGTGACCGCTTGGCGCAGATGGGTTCTGGAGGCGCAGCAGCACCAAAACCAGCAGAAGCTACCGAGAGCCAGGTCGCGGCTGCGGTCAGTGCCGCCTCTCCTGCCGCAGAGGGTCAGCGTTCGTCGCTAGGCCGCGTTTATGTTCCAGGTAAAGGTTGGCAGCGGGCCGGAGCAGGTGGCTTTGTCGCGCCGCCGTCGCTAAGCACATCGACGACGACAACAACCACCACCACGAATCCTAATGCTGTCTCGAAGGTCAAATCTAGGCTAGACACGACCAGTAGCAATGGAAGCCCAACAAAGTGACCAGCCTCCGGTTCACGCCCTTTTCACGTGCCACACGATCTTGTTTTCCACAGGTTGCCGCACGCTGCGTGGCCAAGTGAGATTCGGCTTCGGCCAGCCGAGATAGATGAGGCCGAGACAACGGTCAGCAGGGCGCAGGCCGAGCCAGTCGTGAAACATAGGCGTCTCGATCAACGGCGGTGAAGACCAGTAACAGCCGAGTCCCGCAGCAGTGGCGCTGAGTTGGAGATTTTGCAGAGCGCAGGCA
>JBEBGU010000911.1:0-2046 GCA_040081325.1 Prosthecobacter sp. | reverse complement strand
ATCCAGATATTGCGCAGGCGGATCGGCGGATCGTTCTTGTGATCTTGGAGACGAATCGGTGCCTTTTCAGGAAAGCTGCCACTGTAGTCGGTGACGTTCTTGTGCTTCGTCGGACCCATGATCTTCGTGTGGATTTGCACGCAGACACCATTCACGAACGTGGTCACATAGGCAGGTTCAATGACTTTATCTCCATCCAGCTTAGGAGCGGTGAAAATGATGTCATACGCCTGCCATTCACCCGCTTTTTTAACCGCATTCACCAGCGGTGGAGTCTGGCCGTAAATGCAGCCTGTCATGCCATCGGCATAAGTTGGATTGTTATCGCAATCAAGCATCTGGCACTCATAGCGATCCATGAAAAAGGTGCCGCCATTGCCCTTCTTTTGGGAGTCACCCTTCGTGTGTGGCTCGCTCTTCCACTCGATGTGGTACTGGCAACTAGCGAACTCCTGCTTGGTCCAACTGTCGCCACCATCGACGAGCAGTTCACCATTTTCGATCTTCCACGGACAAGGGATGATCTCGCCAGTTTCTTTACCCTTGTCGTCCTTCTTCTTGGACTGAAAAGCATCCGTATTTGTGCCATCAAAGAGGATGATCGCATCTGCTGGCGGCTGCCCCAGCTTGTCACCTGGCTTTACCGCTTCAGGACGCGGACGATCGATGTCATGCACCTTCCACTGCGTGCCTGGGATGACTGGCGTGTCAGAGTAGCCGATGGCTGATGGCTTATCTTCAGCGGCGAAAGTGGCCGCACGGCTCAGAGCGAGCATGATCAGGAGTCTGTTTGTGTTCTTCATAGAGAGAGTCTGAAACGAGCACGCTGAGCCAATGTTGCAAGGGCCGTGTGACGCTGCATTTAGCGCACTGAAGGAGTGATAATAATCTCCTGACCACTGCGAAAAGCCGACACCTCCGCACCGGCTTGAGTGACACCGATATTCACACTGCCAGACACTTCGAGATCGAAGAGCTGGATCTTCTGAGCCGCACAGAAATCACGCACACGCTGTGGCAGCGTCTGCTCTGGAAAACGCGAATCATTCGAGCTGATGACCACCTGCGGATGCGCCGCTATCAGCAGCTCCGTCAGACCTGAAATATCAGCCGAATGCTGGCCACGAATCAGAATGTCACAGGCCAACGGAACTCGGCGCTCCAGTAGTTTCTTCTCCGTGATAAAGCCCGCATCTCCCAGCCAAAGCACACGCAGGCGACCGAGACGCATCATGAGCACGAGTCCACGATCATCAGCCTTTTCACTCAGATCAGAAAGCATAGGGTACAGCACTGTCGCGGATGCAGGCGCAAGCCCACCGGGCTGAATATCGATTACATCATCCATGCGATGCCGATGCCAGCCGCGACTGTCCACAGGCACCTTTTGGGCCAGTCGGTTAATACTGGAAAAGGAGGCCTCCAGCGGCCAAGGCTCATGCACACTTGTATGCAGCCGTGGTGCGCCAAACTCATGCGCCAGTTCAGCCGCGCCGACATGGGCGATGTCGCTGTGAGTGAGGATGACACCATCCAGATGATTGACCCCTCGATTCCGAAAGAATGGTCTCAGAACACCACGCCAAGCATGGACATTTCCCGTGTCGATCAGCCACTGTGTATCACCCACTCTTAAATGACTGATGGCTCCACCACCAGAAACATGAAACACGCGCAGTTCCAGCGGTGGCGGCTCTTTCTCAAAGCGCAAATCGAGCGTGAAATTCGCCAGTGGCAGCGAAGAAAACCATGTGGCTAGCAGAACCATCAAACGCGCCAGCCACGCATTGACAATGTTTGCCAAAACCTGCCCCGAACTAAATCCCACCGCCACGCAACACACGCTGACACATGAAGCGGTGATACTTAAACCCGAGATCGGCACGAGCAGCAAGTTCGCCACCAAACCCACCGGAGTCACCGTCCTGAAATGCCCCAAAGTCAGCGGCAAGCTACCGATCCATGCAGCCAATGACACGCAAGCCAGACTGGCCAGCGATTGCCGAACCCAAGCAGCAATACGCTGACGACGGCTCGCCAGTTGCG
>JBEBGU010000149.1:0-7875 GCA_040081325.1 Prosthecobacter sp. | reverse complement strand
TCCTACGGCAGGCCCGTTGTGACAGGTGACACAGCCTGCTTTGGCAAAGGTTTCGTAGCCTTTGGTTTCGCTCGCGGTGAGGGCGTCTTTCTTGCCTTTGAGGTATTCGTCCCAGCGGCCTGGGGTGACGAGCTTACGCTCGAAGGCACCGACGGCTTTGCCGAAATTGTTGTAGTTGATGGCGTCGGCTTCACCGGGGAAGGCGGCCTTGAAGGCATCGACATAACCAGGGATTGATTTCAGTACATCGACCACGAAGTCGGCGCTAGGCATGCCCATTTCGATTGGATTGAGAACGGGGCCTTTGGCCTGCTCTTCGACACTGGGGGCACGGCCGTCCCAGAACTGGGCGACGTGGATGGCGGCATTGTAGGTGGAGGGGGAACTGCGCCCGCCGAGCTTGCCTTCATGACCGGGGGAGAAGGGGAGATTGTCCTGACCGAACTTGTCGAGCATGTGGCAGGAGTTGCAGCTCATCTTGCCGCCTTTGGAAATGCGGGTCTCATAATACAACATGCGCCCGAGATTGATCTTGGCCTCAGTGAGTTCGTTGTCTGTGGACGGTGCCTCTGTCGGCAGAGGCTTGAACATCATGAGGTAGGAGTCGGAGAGGGCGTCTGCCATGACGGATTGAGAAGCCAGTGCCAAGATGGCCGCAGTGAGGGATGGTGTGATTTTCATGGAGTGAGGAGGGGGGATGCGGTGAAATTACGCACTCAGTAATGCCAGAGATACAAGCGAATGAAAGGCGCGCAACATAAGGGCGGAAAAACACAATTCAGTGCCAATGTTTACCATAAGGGATTTGACGGGATGTCTCTGCCCTCCATGAATCCGGCTCCCATTTTTCTTCTTTCATTTCATGAAACCTACTCTTCTCATCCTCGCTGCCGGCATGGGCAGCCGTTACGGCGGCCTCAAACAACTCGATGCGATGGGACCCTCTGGCGAGGTGGTGCTGGACTACTCAGTCTTTGACGCGATCCGTGCTGGTTTTGGTAAAGTGGTGTTTGTGATCCGGCGCGATTTTGAAGAGCAGTTCCGCACTCAAATCGGTGCCAAGTTTGGCGACCGAATTGAAGTGGACTACGCCTTTCAAGACATCAACGATCTGCCTGCTGGATTCACGCTGCCTGAAGGTCGCACAAAACCTTGGGGCACAGCCCATGCCGTACTGGCCGCTGAGTCGGTGGTGCATGAGCCTTTCCTCATGATCAATGCCGACGACTTCTATGGTCGCGATGCCTTTGCAAAGATCGCCGCTGATCTCACGGCGGCTCACGCGGATGATGGTAAGAGCCACTACTCGATGGTGGGCTTCTATTTGAAGAACACGCTCTCGGATCACGGCAGCGTTGCGCGCGGTGTCTGCAAACGTGGCAGTGATGGCATGCTGAGTTCAGTCACCGAGATGACTAAGATCTTCCGCACGGCCACAGGTGCCGAGAATCGCGAGACGGATCCTGCTCTGCCACTCACGGGCGAAGAAGTGGTGTCGATGAACTTCTTTGGATTCACGCCCGACATCTTTGGGCATTTGCGCGTAGCGTTCACCGAGTTCCTCAAAGTGAATGGCCAGGATCAGAAAGCCGAGTGCTATGTGCCGAAGGAAGTCGATGTGCTGATCCAGACTGGAAAAGCTGACGTGACGGTTCTGGAGTCCAATGACTCGTGGTTCGGGGTGACCTATCCTGAAGATAAAGCGGATGTCGTTGCTGCAATCCGCGCGCTTGTTGCTGCGGGAGCCTATCCGCAGTCGCTGTGGGCGTGAGATGTGGCAGAAACTTTGCCAGTCATCAAAAAAGGACTGGCAAAGACTTCAGCACTGCTTATCTCTCGGCCCCCATCAACGCGCGGTTAGCTCAGTGGTAGAGCATTGCCTTCACACGGCAGGGGTCGCAGGTTCGAACCCTGCACCGCGCACCATCGGATTCGATCTTCTTCAGCGTGCTCCTTTGAGCAGATCAAAGACGGTGACCATGCCGAGCAGTTGCTCTTCGGCATCGACGACGACGGCTTTGCTCACACCGGTGCGCATCAGGGTTTGTACGAGTTCGGTGACGGGCATGTCGGCCCTGACTTTGAAAGGGGCGGTCAGGGGCAATTCTTTGAGCTGGTTCTGGCATGTCAGGCCGTGATTCTTCAGCCAATCGTAGGCAATGGAGCGGCGCAAGAGGCCGATGACCTTTCCATTTTCGGTCACGGGATAGGTGCTGTGTGGATGCGTTTGAAACTCCTGCACGGCATCCTGCACGCACAAGCAGGCATCGAGTGAAGTGACGTCTTTGGTCATGACTTCAGCGGCGGTGGACTGACGTGTGATCTCTGAAATGGCGTTCACCGTTTTCTCGATCTCCTCGGGCAATTGATACTGCTGCGCGGTGGCTTTGAAGAGCGTCTCGAGTGAGCCGATGCTCTTCACGAGGGTCTTGAATGTGTGGCCGTCGATGGCGACGAGTTCGCTGGGTTCTTTGGCCGTGGCGTCAAAGCGCCAGATACCATCACCAAGCAGGGCGCGTTCGCCAAAGTGTTCGCCTGCACTGGCTGATTTCACGAGCTGTCCTTGCGCATCAGTGATCTCCACGCAGCCTTTTTTGACGGCATAAAGCGACTGCGCAGGCTCGCCACAGCGGAAGAGTGAGTCGCCGGATTCGAGGTGCATCTCACCGAGGGGTGATGAAAAGCTGGGTGTTAGTAGATTGATGTCACGCGGGAAGAACATTTCAAAAGTCCACTCGGCCATGACGCGTAATTTGCGGTCGAGTCCTGGAAGCTTCATGAGATAAACACTGCGCCACATGAACCAGGCGATGAGGCCTGAAAAGCGCAGGCCCATGACCATGGCTACGGCTTTGCGATGCCCGATGGTGGCCAGCTCGCCGAGGCCCGTAAAGGTGAATGGTTTTAAGGGTGTTCCCTTGAGGCTCGCCACGATGTTGTCGCCGATGAGTGCTCCCTGACGCATGGCGAACTGGGCGGTTTCTGGGCAGCATCCGCCATTGGCCTTCGGGAAGATGGCGCAATCACCAGCGGCCCAGACTTTGGTGTGAGCGGTGACTTGACCTGTGGCATCCACGCAGACTTTGCCGCGCTCCATCGGGATGCCTCCACTTTCGCCGAGGGCTTTGATGAGGGGATGCGGTGCATTGCCGACGGTGCAGACCACGAGATTGGAGATGATCGTGGTGCCGTCGTTGAGTTGCACGGTGCGTGCGGTCACGGCGCGGACACGTTTGCTGAAGATAAGCTTCACGCCCATTTTTTCCAAACAACGGCGTGTGTAGTCGCCGAGTCCATCGCCTAACATACTGAGCAATCGCTCACCGCTGTGCACGAGTGTGACGCTGGCTTCACCCTCGGCGATGTTGTCGTAGTAGCGGCGCACACCGGCGATGAGATCCTGAATCTGACCTGCTGTCTCGACGCCTGAGTAACCACCACCGACGACGACAAAGGAAAGCATCTCCTGGCGCTGCTGATGCTTGGTGATCAGATTTGCCTCCTCCATGCGACTGATGATGGCTGCGCGTAACTTCATGGCATCGCCAACGGTGCGCATGAGATACGCGTGCTCGGACATGCCGGGGATGCGGCTGAGATCGACACCTGCGCCGGGAGCCAGCATGAGGTGATCAAAGCTTACCTTCACGTTCGGTGTGAAGCGCCCGCCATCCAGGGTCAGCACGCGCTGCTCCAGATCCAGGCTTGTGACGGTGCCTTTGAGCACATCGGCTCCTTTGCAGATCATGCGGATCGGATTGACCACATGCTGCGGAGAAAGTGATCCACCGACGACCTCTGGCAGCATGGGCTGAAAGACCATGTGATTTTCACTGGCAATCACTCCGACTCGCATCCGATCTGAGCCAAGTCGTTTCAGGACCTGCTGCGCACAATAGACGCCGGCAAACCCGCCGCCGATGATGGCAATGTCAAAATGTCGGGCGGGAGATTCATGCATGGAGTTTCACATGCACCGCAGGCAGTGGGCCAATGTCGAATGAACTTCCGAATGTATCTGGGGAAAGTGGTCGTCAGGCGTACTGAGAGATGAGTAGTTCGAGGGTGAAAAATCCGGCGTTGCCTGTTGTGTCCACATACACGGATGCAGTGGAGCCTGTGCCGAGGAGGGTCATTTGATCTGCCAAGCCTTCTGCGGTTGTGGAAAAAGAGGTCTGTATAAATGGGCTGGCCATATCTGGAGACCAGCGCACTTGATACTGTGCGTCAGTCATGGTCGGGAACTGCAAACGCATCCGTGAATTGGAGGTTTGGGTCATTTCGTCGATACGATGTACGAAGCCTGGGATCTCGATGTATAGGGTGGAGTTGCCCTCAAACTGAGTGGCGTAAGAGAGAAGATCTGTGACGGCTGGACCACCGATTCTTTGGCCATGAATGCTGAAGATGGATGAGTGACACTCGCAGAAAATCGTATTGGTGTTGATGCTGTACGGATTTACTTGGCAACCTGCATGAGGGCAGGTCGGGTCCAAGGCAATGAAGTCCGTTTCTGACTCGCGAATGATGAGAATTTTGGTCTGGCCGCCGTCGTAGGTGATGAAGGCGGAGTTATAGATGAATTCGAGTGGGAGGAAGGCACTGATGTCGAGTCGTAGTCGCTCATTGAAGTTGAGAGAGGCTGCTTTTAATGATGTGGGACAGCACCAACCGGATAGCGCGGTGTAGGCGGCGGAACTCATCGCTAAGCGCTGAATCCAGTCGCGGCGGGTCGATCTGCGGAGGCAAGTGGTACAGGCGGATGTGGCAATCATGAGCGATGTTATACATGCTGATAAGCTGCCGTCTTGCTAAAGTGCTCGGCGCAGGATGGCGACCAAAGTCTCGTGTGGCAGCACGACTGGGTTGCCTTTCATACTGCTAGAAAGGGCGGCCTGGGTGGCGATGTCGGGCAGGCGAGATTCGCTGATGCCATAGCTCTGCAATCCAGGAATGCACAGTCGAGTGGTGAGGTCGCACAGCCATGGGATGGCACTTTCGGCTGAGGCTGTGGAATTGCTGGTGAGCAGACGTGCGGCGGCTTGAAAGCGCTCGCGTGTTTTGGTCTCGGTGATGGCGGCGAGATTTGCCGCCCAAACAGGGGCGAGCAGAATGGCGCATACTGCTCCGTGCGGCGCGTGAAAGCTGCCGCCGATGGGTGCCGCGAAGCCGTGGACGGCTCCAAGTCCGGCATTGGCTAGAGCCATGCCGCTGAACATGGCGGCGAGTGCCATGTCCTCACGAGCGTCGAGATCATTGCCATTGACGACGCATTTTTCCAAAGAGCGGGCAGCGTGCTGAATGCCAGCGATGCAGAGGGCATCAGTCATGGGCTGAGCGCGAGCGGAGACGTAGGCCTCCAAGCATTGTGTCAGCGCATCCATCCCGCTGGCGGCGGTGATGGCGGGGGGGCATTCGCGAGCCAACTCGGCATCGACTAGAGCAACGAGTGGAAGCATGGAGGTATGACGCAGACTGGCTTTGACGCCATGCTCGTGGCTGGAGAGAACGGCGTTGCGAGTGACTTCGGCACCTGTGCCGGCTGTGGTCGGCACGGCGATGTAGGGCAGGGGAGTGGCCACGAGCGGCTGGCCTTTACCGATCACTTCGATGTAATGCAGCACGTCCTGCGGCTGTGTGGCCAAGGCAGCGATGGCTTTCCCGGCATCTACTGCGCTACCGCCGCCGAAGCCGATGACGACTTGTGCATGGGTTTCACGAGCGACTTCAGCGCCACGTCTGACTTCATCGAGTGTGGGCTCTCCCTGGATACTGAAGCTGCTCACGCATATCCCTGCGGCGTGCAGAGACTGTAGGGCGGAGTTGGAACGAGATGCATCACGACCTGTTACAAAAAGGGCATTGCCGCCGTAGGTGTGGACTAGCTGTGGCAACTGCCGCACGCTGCCGCGCCCAAAAATGATGCGGGTGGCGGTGGCGAACTCAAAGGTCATGGCCTGCATATAAGCGGCGTGGAGCAAGTCGGCAAGATGTGCTGCCAGTGAAATTATTTGTGAATCTTTTGCCCAGAATGAGCCACGGGAATTGACAGTGAAGCTTAAAATCCTCTAAGTTGTTTATTCCTCCAAAAAATCAGCGCCCCCCGCCCGATCCGCATGTATTCCAACGAAGAGTTCCTCCTCGAATTGCTCACTGAAGCAGGCTATGTCACAGCCCAAGACCTCCAACAGGTCAAGGCGTCCCGAAAAGGTCAAGAAACGCCGTTGGAGACATTGATTAAAACGGGCATCATCACTGACGAGCAGGTGGCTCAGCTTGTGGCCTCGAATAGCGGCATGGAGTATGTGGACCTGAATGGCTACTCGGCCAGTCCAGTGTTGAAGACGCTGGTGCCTGTCGAGGTGTCGTTGAAGTACAAAGTCGCGCCTATCGGCATGAACGGCTCGACGCTCCAAGTGGTGGTGTCTGATCCGTATGATTTTGAGACATTGGATGCATTGCCGCATGTGTTGCAGCCGGACATGGAGTTCTTCTGCTCCACGCCGACGTTGATTAAGGAGCTTCAGGCAAACGTTTATGGCAATGAGGCCGTGATGGGTTCTGCCATGACAAAACTGGGTGCGGCTGGTGGAGCCTCCTCAGATGGTGATGCCCCGATCATCAAGCTGATGACGAATATCTTGATGGAGGCGTTTAAAAATCGCGCGTCAGACATTCACATCGAGCCACAAAAGGACGGCATGTGTGTTCGCTATCGAATTGACGGAGTGATGATGGACGGGATGAAGTTGCCTCGTAAGGTGATGGCAGCGCTGACTTCCAGATTCAAAATTATGTCCGACATGGATATCGCGGAAAAGCGTGCTCCGCAAGACAATAGAATTTCGGCAACGATTGGCGGGCGCGACTTCGATTTTCGTGTTTCGTCCCTCCCAGTCGTTTACGGCGAAAAAATCGTGCTTCGAATTTTGGATAAAGGTGGGATCAACGTTGGCCTTCACAAGTTAGGATTCTTGCCCCACAACATGAAAATGCTTGAAGATGTCTGTTCACGCAGTTATGGCATCATTTTGGTCACTGGTCCAACGGGTTCTGGGAAGTCTACAACGTTGTACTCTATGCTCAACAACGTAAATGACGGCGCATCAAACATTATCACGATTGAAGACCCCGTTGAGTACGAATTGTCCGGGATCAACCAATGTGGTGTCAACGTGCGCGCAGGCATGACTTTTGCAGCAGGCTTACGCGCGATGCTTCGCCAAGATCCAGATATCATCATGATCGGTGAAATGCGCGATACCGAAACGGCTACGATCGCCATGGAGGCTGCACTTACTGGCCACCTCGTGCTCTCTACGCTGCACACAAACGACGCGCCATCGGCTCCCACTCGACTCATTGATATGGAAGTTGAGCCTTTCTTGATCTCTTCCTCAATCATCGGCATTCTTGCCCAACGACTCGTGCGGACCATTTGCACGAAATGCAAAGAGCCCTATACCGCTTCAAGAGAAAGTTTGATTCGCTACGGATTTCCGGTAAATGACGAAGTCGGAGTCGACACAAATGGCGAACTGACATTGTTTAAAGGCAAAGGATGCGAAAACTGTAAAGGAACAGGTTACAAGGGACGAACAGGCGTTCACGAAATGATGATGATGAACGATGCGATTCGCGACAAAATTTTGGAAAAATGCCCGTCGCATATCCTGCGAAACCTCGCCGTCGAAAATGGAATGAAGACACTTCAAATGGATGCTGTGCAAAAAATCCTGATGGGGATGACATCTGTTGACGAAGTATTGCGCGTTATCTATGCCTAGCATCCTAACGATTCATCTTGATCCACCCAAAAATACACTAAGGAACTTCAACTGGACGAAATCTAATGTCAGCCGCACTACAATACGC
>JBEBGU010000910.1:0-2049 GCA_040081325.1 Prosthecobacter sp. | reverse complement strand
GTCGTCGGCCTGCGCCGCCGCGACCGCGAGCAGCAGCCCGGAGGCGAGCAGACGGCGAGCGACGAACGCGAGCGACATGCGCGGAGTTTCGGGACATTCACGCACACAGCGTTTTGTGGCGTGGTGCGGGACAGTGCCCATGCCATGCGCCATTAAATAAGGCGAACCCATGATGTCGATGAACTGCGTCTCCAGCACCCACCCACCCTGATTGGCAAAAGACTCAGCCTCCACCCAGACCTGCTGAGCGTGAGCGGATAAAGTGACCGTAAGAGCGGCGAAATAGAGAGACAGAGATTTCATGGCAAGGTTGGCTGGTTGAGCGAGCGATTCTAAACGCACCTTTCCTCAGGATACAATCACTTGTCGCGGGTTACGGTAACTACCGAGACTCTCTTTCTCACCTCTTCCTTGTCCTCATCCTTATCTCAATCCTCCGTAAAGCGATGAAGACAAAGTTGACCAGAATCGATCCCCAGACCTTTTACCGTGGCGTCACCCTTGGCTCAACGGTTCATACTGCCCAAGCCCTCGCCGTCAAAGACACCCGAAACCTCATCGCTGGAGACATTGGCTTATATACGATAAAAATGATACCACATTATTTTCAAAGTATTTGACGAGTGATTGGATATGGCGGACACCTGCGCCATGAAACCGAATCCTGGAGGCCAGCTATCACCTGAACAGATCGTCGGACGCGATACCCTGATCGCCGAAATGTGGGGCATTTTAGAGGGGCGGAGCATCTACATGAACGATCTCCGCCGCATCGGGAAGACCCAGATCATGGTGAAGATGCATGCCCAGCCGCCAGAAAACTGGGTCACAGCGAAAAGTGATCTCGGAGGCATTCACACAGCGGCAGAGTTCGCCGCCCAGGCCTACCGGCTTTCGAGCAAAAAGCTGGGTATGATTAAAGGCACGCTTCGAAGTATGTCAGATCTACTTGGGAAAGCAGCAGGCACAGAGATCGCTGGCCTGATCAAGCTACCCGACGGCACCCCGGCCCCGTGGAAGGAGGTACTTCGCCGTACATTCGCGGACATTGAAGATACGATGACTGCCCAGGGCAGCGACTGCCGCATGGTCTTCTTTTGGGACGAGGTGCCCTATTTGCTCGATAACATCGCCAAACGCGAAGGTCATTCCGTCGCCATGGAGGTGCTGGATGCTCTCCGCTCCCTCGGTCAGGACTTTGACCGCATCCGCCTCCTGCTCACTGGCTCCATCGGCATGCATCACATCCTCAGTGAGTTGAAGCAGCAGGGCTACAATGGCTCGCCGCTGAACCGCATGGACCTCGTCCAGCCCGGTCCCATCACGGAGGCTGACGGCATCGCCCTTTCCCAGGCACTCATGGAGGGCCAGGCCGTCACCAGCGCTGAGCCCGCCGTCTGTGCCGCCGTCATTGCCGAAGCTGTCGGACACGTGCCGTTCTACATCCACAAGCTCATTTCTCGCCTGCCACGCGGTGTCGCTGCCACTTCGCAAAGCATCACTGCCGTGCTTGACCGTGAGATCACCTCTGACAACAACGACTGGGATCTCGACCATTACCGCGAGCGACTCCGCCCCTATTACGGCAGCCAGGAAAAGCTCGCTCTCCTCGTGCTTGATGCCGTCGCCATCGCCGGAGAGCTCAGCTTTCAGGACATCCGCCGACAGGTCTCTGTACAGATGACGGTGGATGACGAGGCGCTCCGCCAACTGCTGAAGCTTCTCTGCATGGATCATTACCTCATCCGCACGGAGGCCAACGCCTACCGTTTCTACCTCACCCTCATCCGCCGCTGGTGGTGCCTCAGCCGCAGCCTTTGAAACCCATGTCCGCCCGCCCTTTCATCTCCCATTTCTCCCCCCAGCGGACCGATCCCGAGCTGCTGGAGCGCATTCACGTCCAGGAGGAGCGTCGCCATCTGCTGGAGGAAAGCGTCTCCGCCATGCGGGAAAGCGTCCTCACCGCGAACAAGCACCACCTGCTCTTCATCGGCCCACGCGGAGCAGGGAAAACCCACCTCGTCCGCCTCATCCACCATCGCCTGAGCC
>JBEBGU010000909.1:0-2053 GCA_040081325.1 Prosthecobacter sp. | reverse complement strand
GCTTCGACTGCCTTGATCAGCAGCTCTTCATCCTCGCCCGTGACAATGCGGTGAAGGCGCTCTCTCCCGGCGTGGATTCTTTGACGCAGGGCAAGTTGAGCGGCTGGGCCATGAGCGTTTTCATCGCGGGCTGGGCCACGGGCGGATTGATCTTTGGTGCGGTGGGAGACCGCATTGGTCGTGCAAAAACTCTGGCCATCACAGTGCTCATCTACTCGCTCTTCACCGGACTTTCATCGTTCGCGTCGAACATCACTGAGTTCATGATTTACCGCGCGCTCACCGGACTCGGCGTCGGTGGTGTGTTTGGTCTTGCTGTAGCCCTGGTTGCGGATGCGTTGCCGGATTCTGCCCGGCCCAAGGCGCTCGGGATGTTGCAGGCGCTTTCCGCTGTCGGCAATGTCACGGCAGGACTCTGCGCCATGTCGCTCTCGAAAGTCGATCCGCTCGTGTCGTGGAAATACTTGTTCTGGATCGGCTCCGTTCCGGCCTTCCTCTGCATCTTCATCATGCTGCGCCTGAAGGAGCCTGAGAAATGGCTCGCTGCTAAAGCCATTAGCAAGATCGACAGCACGAAGTCGATGGGTTCCTACAGCAGTCTCTTTGGCGATGCACGCTGGCGCAAGTCGGCGCTGTTCGGTATGATGCTCTGCGTCTCCGCCGTCGTCGGACTCTGGGGCATTGGCTTCTTCAGCAACAAGCTCGTCTCCGCCGCCATCGCTGACTCGCTGGCGGGCCAGAACTTGAGCCCCGTGGACCTCAGCGCCGCCAAGCAGTGGTGGGCCGCCGCCAACCTGATCGTGATGAACATCGGTGCCTTCGTCGGCATGATCGCCTTTAGCAAAGCTGCGCATCGCTTTGGTCGTAAGCCCGTGTTTGTCGTCGCCTTCCTCGCCGCTATGGGGGCGACGATCTTCTTCTATCAAGAGTTCAACACGCGTGACGACATCTGGATGAGCTTTGTTCTCGGTGTCTGCCAGCTCTCCTTGTTCGCGGGCTTCGCCATCTATCTGCCTGAGTTGTTCCCCACACGTCTGCGCAGCACGGGCACCAGCTTCTGCTACAACGTCGGGCGCTTCATCGCCGCCAGCGGACCCGTCACCCTCGGCGTTTTGCAGGCCAATCTCGGTGCCAAAGCCATCGCCGCCCTGCCAGCCGCCGCCACCGCTGCCATGAAGGCTACCGCCGAGCTCAATGCGTTCAGAACGGCCGGCTGTTACATGAGTTCCGTCTTCCTCATTGGCCTCGTCGCCTTGATCTTCCTGCCGGAAACCAAAGGTCGTCCGCTGCCAGAAGATTGACCCGCTACGCTGGAATGACGAAACTCGAATGACACCCCGTTCATGACGCCTGCTCTTCTCATTCATTCGTCATTTTCCCCATGACTCCCGCCGAACTCGCTGCGCTGCCCTCTTTGCCTGCCAGCATCTCACCCGAGGCGCAAGCGCTGTGGCATACCAAGGCTGGAAATTGGGAAGCTGCGCATAATATCGCGCAGGAGATTCACACGCCGCTGGGATCTTGGATTCATGCGCTGCTGCATGTGATCGAGGGCGATCAATGGAATGGCGACTACTGGTTTGCCAAAGCCAAAAAACCCTCACGCAAGCCTAAGGACATCGACGCGCTGTGGGACGAAATCGCGGCTTTCGTCCTTGCCTCATGATGGAAGATGACCCCGTGCGCATCGACATCACGGACGAGCTGGATCTACACACCTTCCAGCCGCGTGAAGTCGGTGACTTGCTCGTGGACTACCTGAGCGAATGCCAGAAGCGCGGCATCCTCAGCGTGCGCATCATTCACGGGAAGGGGACCGGCACGCTACGAACTGGCGTGCATGAAAAGCTCGCCCGCATGGAGATCGTCGAATCCATCACCTGGCCGGCCAGTGCATCGACAGGCGGCTGGGGTGCGACGTGGGTGCGGCTAAAAGCATGATTGCAGGTGGTCCACACACTCCGTGTGCGGCTTCTGAGGTAGGGCGTGTTGTCATCAGAGGTGTCGTGGGTGTAGCGGTGTGCTGCGGAATAAATTCCGCGCTCCGTCTGAA
>JBEBGU010000908.1:0-2053 GCA_040081325.1 Prosthecobacter sp. | reverse complement strand
TCTTCAGGGAAAACAGCAGCGCCCTGACCCTCACATCATCATGGGTCATCTCGTGGTAAGCTTGGCAGTTTTGGCAAAACATTCTCGGCGGTTTGATCCCCCTTTCTTCCCGGATGCTTGACCTAAGGGCCGTCATCTCCCCGCACAGCGCCTCACACTCCGTCCAGCTCAGCCCCTCATGCCAGCGCTCCTTCAGTGCCGCTAGCATCTCCTTGTACCATGCCTTGTAGGCTCGCTCGGGTCCGGGTGTGTATTTCATCTTTGTCGTCTTTGATTCACAGATCATCCAGCGGACTCGTGATCTCCCCGCGCATCGCTTTCGCCAGTGCCGTATAAATCTCCGTCGTCCGCACATCGGAGTGGCCAAGGAGTTGCTGGATCGAGCGGATGTCGATCCCCCGCAGCACCAGATGCGTGGCAAAGCTATGGCGCAGCACATGCGCCGTCACCCGCTTACTCAGGCCAGCCAGCTTCACCGCCCGCTCCAGTTCCCGCGTGATGGCGATCTCATGCAGGTGATGTCGCCCCCGTCCGTAGGCGCGTTCGCCCATGCGCGGGCTACCATCGCGCTCCAAATCGTCCCACACTTTGGCAGAGGGCAGGAACCAGAACCACGGCCAGCTCTCTGCCGCTTTGGGATTTTTCACATCATACGCCTTTGGCATCGCCACGCCCGGCACCCCGTCTCTCCGGTCGGCATCAAACACGGCCCGCACCTGTTTCAAATGCTCGCCAATTGGGTGCAGCAGGCTTTTCGGCAGCGTGATAACCCGGTCCTTATCGCCCTTGCCGCCACGCACATCAATCTTTCCGCCGCTCACATCCACATCCTTGATCCGCAGCGCCAGCACCTCCGCCACGCGCAGCCCGCAGCCGTAGAGCAGCTTTACCGCCAGCCCGGCATCGCCCTTCACACTCACCAGCAAGGTCTTCACTTCGTCTTGAGTCAAGACGACGGGGAGCCGCTTCGGCTGCTTGGCCCGTGTAGCATTGATCCCCTCCAGCTCTATTTTGAGCACCTCCTTGTACAAAAAGATGAGGGCGTTGAGCGCCTGATTCTGGGAGGAGGCCGCTAGGCTCCTATTCACAGCCAGATGAGTCAAAAAAGCCGTGATTTCCTCCGTCCCCATGTCTTTCGGGTGCCGCATCTGCCCATGTACCTGTGCCTGGAAGCGCACAAATCGTTTGTACCACTGCACATAGGTCTCCTCCGTTTGCCGCGAGTACTGCTTGAAACGGATCACACCGCGCAGCTTTTCTTCGAGAGTTGGCTCAGGGTTTGTAATATTCACACATGGATTTTACTCTCCTATGTCGGAGCAAATCCATATTTTTGTTGCCTGATTCCAACATAGGAGTGTAAAACCACATTCATGAGCGCCACACCTCGTACTTTTCCCACTAATCCGTCGGATATAAAGCTGCTGACAAACCTCACGATCTGTGAATGATCAACAAGTTCGCCCAAGAAACCGAGCCCCCGTCCATGAGCAATCTACGAGATGCATTCCAGGCCGCTCTATGCGACGATCCCGACGCGGGAAAAGTTAGCAACAGCGACCCCACTCTCCAGTTTGCCTTCGAGATTCAAGGGGGCTTCACCATCGGACAGGTTCTGGCTCACTCCGAGGGCGAATCTGACGAGAAACTGAGCGCTCTTGATGACTATGGGAACTCTGTCCATGAAGTTCCTCTGGGTCTTACATCACGCTGTTTCAGCTTTCACTTCTTCGATCAGACGATTGCACTACCGTATGACAAGCCCTCCATACGCATCCCCTTGTTGGTGGAATGCATCACCGGCATCGTGGCACTGAAGATCATTCCTCGCCTAAAAGAGACTGGCGTCGATCCAGAGTCCGCTGATGATCTCTTGAAGCTGCCCTTTTACCGGTTTTACTACGCTAAAGAAGATGGCACTTGGACAGTCACATTTGACACATGGAGTCAGAACACACCATAGCCAACGAACATGGTTATCATTGTGCGAAGCCACAATGATAACGGTTGTTGGACGATTCGCGGTGGGGTGGCCCAAGACTTAGCCTGGGGG
>JBEBGU010000148.1:0-7943 GCA_040081325.1 Prosthecobacter sp. | reverse complement strand
CCCCAGCGCTGCTCGACTATTTGCAGGACCTGCTGGCAGCCAGCCGAGCGAGTGGACATGGCCTGTCACCACGCGCCGGATTAGCCCTGCTGGCCGCAGCGCGCGCATGGGCGCTGATGGATGGCCGCGCGATGGTTTTGCCTGAGGATGTGCAAGCGGTGGGACTGTCTGTGATGGGGCACAGGCTCGCAGGTGATCTGGTCGCGGCGGAGACTTTGCTCGCGGAAACTGTGGTGCCATAAGAATGACGAATGACGAATGATGAAAAAGAAATGCGGGACTCTTCGGGTCTGAGTCTGTGGGCTCGGGCCATTCGTTATTTGTCATTCGGTTTTCGTCATTCCTCCGCGATCCGCGTGCGGTGGAATCTGCACACGATCTCGCTCATCGGTATCGTGCTGGCGATGGGCTACGCGGGGGCGGTGCAGAATAATGGCGCGGCCTACCTGCTCTGTTTTATCACGGCGGTGCTTGCGGCGATGTCTTGGCTGCGTGCGCGCGAAAATTTACGTGGACTCATCGTGACTGGAGGCCGTATGGCCAGCGCGCAGGCCGGGACTGTGGGGAAGCTGCCACTCGAAATCCGTGCGACTGCGGGTGAATGCGCGTGTGGGCTGGAGGTGCTCGTCGTCGGTGGTGGTGGCAGATGGAGCTTCGTCGAACAGATTGAAAGTGGCAGCAGCACGCGGCTTTCCGTGCCGATCCAGATGCCGGAAGCGGGCGTGCAGGAGTCGGTGCATGTGCGGATTCGCAGCAACTATCCTCTGGGGCTTTTTAGTGCTGAGCGTGAGGTGGAAATCGTGGGCACGCGGCGTATTCACCCGCGTCCGCAGGGAGCGCTGCCACTGCCTCCACCAGATCTTACTTTGGCAGCAGAAAGCGTCTCCGTGACTCATGCGGGTGGGCGACCGGGGAGTGAGGGCGATGACTTTGCAGGAATGCGTGAATGGCAGCCGGGTGACTCACTGCGCCATGTGGACTGGCGCGCGGTGGCTCGTGGTCGCCCGCTGCTGGTGAAACAATGGGCGGCGGGTGCAGGCAGTGCGGTGACGCTGGACTGGGATCAGCTCGATCTGCCGGAGTCAGAGCGCGCTGGGCAGATAGCGCGCTGGATCGAGCAATGTGAAGCCACCGGCACGCCCTATGCGCTGCGGCTGCCTGACGTGGTGATCAAAGTGAACCTCGGCGCGGCGCATGCTCAGAAGTGTCTGGATGCACTCGCAGAGGGATCTGCCATCAGCGCGGCGCAGACGCAGGAAACAAAAAAGAAATCAAAGCGGCTGCCGCCCGGCCACGAGCACAGCGCCCATCTGCCACGCGGTCCTTTGCTCGGGATGTGTGGGATGTTGGCCCTCGTGGTGGTGCCGCTCTTGGACTTTGCCTCGGTTTACACGCTGGTGTTGTTGGCGGGTTGCATCGCATGGAGGCTGCTTTTACGGCGACCCTTAGCGCTATGGGTTCCCGTTCTCGTGCTCAGTCTGGGAGCACTGATGATTCAGCTCATTCAGGGCAGTGTCTTCAGCATGACGGGCGGCATCGCCGTGCTCATCGTGCTTCTCGGAGCCAAGCTGCTGGAGTCGCGCACGCCGCATGATTTCCAGGTGCTCGGCATGGTGGGTTGGTTCCTATGTCTGTGCGGATTGCTCTCGGAGCAAACACTGAGCCGCTCACTGTGGGCGCTGGGTGTGTTTGCGGGCATCGCCGTCTGCATGGTGCGCTTTCGCCGGGGCAGCCTGGGCTTTCAGCCAGCGCTGAGATTGACCAGTACCATGCTCGCACAAGCGCTGCCCGTCGCGGTGGCACTGTTTTTCATTTTTCCGCGCGGTAGTCTGGAGTTCCTCTCACGCTTCGGCACGCATCGTGGGCATAAAACGGGCATCTCAGGGTCGATGGCTCCAGGCCTGATCTCCAGTATCGCCAAGAGTGATGCGGTGGCGTTTCGTGCTGAGTTCCCCGACACTGCGCCACCGCCAAATGAAAGCCGCTACTGGCGCTGTGTGGTGCTGTGGGAATGTGATGGATTGAGCTGGGAGCGCGGCTGGGTGGACGCTGCGGGTGACGCCCGTGAACGTGAAAAACAAACTGGAGACATGCGGCAATTGATCGCGCTAGAGCCGCATGGTCAGCAATGGTTGCCCTGTTTAGACGTGCCTGTGAGTGCCAAGGCCGAGGGCCGCCCGATACGGCCAGAGATGAATGATCTGCTGATGTCAGACGAGCCTGTGAACAGCCTCTACCGGATCGAAGTGATCTCACGTCTGACCCAGGAAAGCAGTGAGATCTCCGACACCCAGCGCCGCGCCGCACTGCGACTGCCAGAGAATCTTTCCCCGCGAGTGCGTGAGTTGGCGCAGCAGTTTAAAAAGGGCGCTAAGAACGACGTGCAGATCGCGCAGGCAGCGGTGGACCTTCTGCGCAAGCAGCGCTTTCAATACACGCTGGAGCCAGGCACCTATGAGGGACCGGGCGCGCTCGATGAATTTCTATTCGAGCGGCGCATTGGTTTCTGTGAGCATTTTAGCGCAGCCTTTGCCACGCTGATGCGTGCCGCTGGTGTACCTTCCCGCATCGTGATCGGCTACATCGGAGGTGAATGGACGGCACGCGGTGGCTACATGATCGTGAAGCAGTCTGACGCTCATGCTTGGACCGAACTTTGGCTGGAGGGCACCGGCTGGACTCGTGTCGATCCCACCGCCGCGCTGGTCCCTGCGCGAATGGATCTAGATCTGCGCACCCTGCTGCTCGGCGGTGAGGAAGAACTGGAGCGCCAGCGTAACAGCCTGTGGTGGCAGAGCGCGCAGTCACTCCGCCTGTGGTGGGACAGCGTGGAGTATGACTGGTACAAAACAGTCATCAGCTTTGATGAAGAATCCCAAATCGCCTGGCTGACCTGGCTAGGTCTGGGCCGCGTGCGTGGGCGCGTGCTGCTGCTCGTGAGCATTGCTTTCCTCGGACTCATGCTGCTGGCGCTGGCCCTGTGGCTGCGGCGTCCAGCTCGCCACCGCGATCCCTGGGCGCGTGCTTGGCAGCGGCTATGCCTGAAACTCGAGCGTCTGGGTGCACCAGCGCGCACTGCGAATGAAGGTCCGCTGAGCTACGCCGAGCGTGCAGCAGCAGCCAGGCCTGCGTTGGCAGATGCAATTCGTCGGCTGGCAGGCATCTACGCTCTCGGACGCTACGGCGGCGGTGCGGGAAGGCTCGAGTTCGAGCGCTCAATTCGACGGCTGCGCTGATCGGCGGCGAATCCGCCGCTCAATCTCGGCGGTACTAGGAATGATTATTCCCCAGCACCGCCGAGAACTGCGACTGGCGTCCACCAACCCCCCCCGGAGCGATGGAACTTCCAGAAAGTGTTTTGGCAGCGGCCTCATCATCCACCAGGCGCTGTGAAGCGGCTGGTTGGCGGGCATCCTGCGACTTCGCTTCTTCAGCCGAATCCTGCATCGTGCCGATCAACTTCGACGCCCCAAAGGCAGAGCCAAGGACGAGGATAGAGAAGAAGATGTAGCGCCAAGGCATGGTCCGGAGAGCGATTTAATTTGGAATTAAAAAAAGCGTATCAACTTGGCCTCGGAAGATCACCTTACCGTTTGGTAATGATTGGTGTGACAAGTCAATTTTGCTAGATGCAGCATCGCCTCTGCGTTCATGGCGCCTCCTTTTTATCCCACCTCAAATGCGCCGTAGCCTCCTTACTCTCTCCTGCTCCTTGATCTGTCTTTTGACCCGTGCGGCAGACGCGCCGCCAAACGTCGTCATGATCATCTCAGACGATCATTTATGGAGCGACTACGGCTTCATGGGGCACCCGCACATCCAGACGCCGAACCTCGATAAGCTCGCCAAAGAAAGCCTCACCTTCACCCGTGGCTATGTGCCCAGCAGCCTCTGCTGCCCGAGCCTCGCCAGCATCATCACTGGCCTGTATCCGCATCAGCATAAAGTCACCAGCAACGACCCCGGTGTGCCCGCAGGCATGAAGCCCAGAGAATTTCAGGCCAGCCCACTCTTCGATGCCGGGCGCGAGATCATGAGCAAGCATCTCGAAGCAGCAGGCACACTGCCCTCACGTCTGGCTGCCAAAGGCTACCTCAGCCTGCAAACCGGCAAATGGTGGCAGAAGCACTACTCACGCGGCGGCTTTACCAGCGGCATGACCAAAGGCGGACGCCATGGCGATACCGGCCTCGACATCGGCCGCAAGACGATGCAGCCCATCTTCGACTTCATCGGCGAAGCGCAGAGCGCGAAGAAACCCTTCCTCGTCTGGTACGCGCCCATGATGCCGCATGATCCGCACACGCCACCGCAGCGCCTCTTTGACAAATATAAAGACAAAGCACCGAGCGAACACATCGCCAAATACTGGGCCATGGTCGAGTGGTTCGACGAGACCTGCGGCGCGCTGTTGAAGCACCTCGACGACAACGGCCTGCGTGAGAACACCATCGTCGTCTATGTCTCCGACAACGGCTGGATCACCAACCCCAAGACCGGCCGCTATGCCGACAAATCCAAGCAGAGCCAATACGACGGCGGCCTGCGCTCCCCCATCATGCTCCGCTGGCCCGCCAAAGTGCAGCCCAAGATGTCAGACGCACTCGCTAGCTCACTCGACTTCGTCCCCACCATCCTGAAAGCCGCCGGTCTGGAACCCACGAAAGACATGCCCGGCATCAACCTGCTAGACGAAGCCGCCGTCAGCGCCCGCAAGACGATCTATGGCGAATGCTTCACGCATAACTTTGTCGATATTGAGGTCCCCTCCACCAGCCTTAAATGGCGCTGGATGATTGATGGCCACACCAAGCTCATCGTCCCCAACAAAGCCAACCAGCCCGACGATTCAGTCGAACTCTACGACCTCAAAGCCGACCCCACCGAGGAAAAGAACCTCGCCAGCGACCAGTCCGCCGAAGTCACTGAGTTGACGGCAAAGTTGGATGCTTGGTGGAAGCCTTGAACTTTATCGGTAGCCATAATTAAAGTGACGCCCAATGCGGGACTAAGGCCTCAGCCAAGAGTTGCCGTTGCCAGCAGAAAGCCAATGGAGCATTGATGATGACAGATCATGTTTACGACGCGCTCCGCTTACTTCTCAGATGCCACCTACTTGCTGCGGTGGACTGCGCTGGCCGTGCCAGTTGCGGCGCTGGCCGGCTCGGCGACGGCGCTGTTCCTTTGGGCGCTGGATGAGGTGACGAAACTTCAGTGGACTCATCCGCAGTGGCTTTGGTTTTTGCCCGTCGGTGGCGTGGTGGTGGGACTCTTGTATCACTACTTGGGTAAAGGATCGGACAAGGGCAACAACCTGTTGATTGATGAGATCCATGAACCCGGTGGCGGTGTGCCGACGCGCATGGCTCCGCTGGTATTAATCGGCACGCTGGTGACGCATCTCTTCGGCGGGTCCGCAGGACGCGAAGGCACGGCGGTGCAGATGGGCGGCAGTCTGGCGGACATGCTGGTTCGTTTGTTTCGCCTCGGGCGGGAAAGTCGGCGGCTGATGCTGATGTGCGGGATCGCCGCGGGTTTTGGTGCGGTCTTTGGCACGCCGCTGACAGGGGCGATCTTTGCGATGGAGGTGCTGGTGATTGGACGAGTGCAATACGACGCACTGATGCCGGTTCTCATTGCTAGCGTGGTTGGGGATGCGACGTGCTCGGCTTGGGGCATTCAGCACACGGTGTATCATCTGGATGTCGCGCACGTGGCTGGATCACATGCGCCGTTTGAATCACTGCTGCTTGGCAAAGTGGCACTTGCAGGAATTACTTTTGGGTTGGGCGGGCGGTTGTTTTCCGAGATGACACATCGAATGCAAAGCGGCTTCGCGAAGCTGATTCCCTATGCGCCGCTGCGTCCGGCGCTGGGCGCGGTGATCGTGATCACGCTGGTTTATCTCATGGGAACGCGGGACTATCTCGGACTCGGTGTCACGCCACCACCGGGTGGGCAGGTGTCGATTGTGACCTCTTTTGAATCAGGTGGTGCGGCACCGCTAAGTTGGTTATGGAAAACCATCTTCACGGCTGTCACGCTATCCAGCGGATTCAAAGGTGGTGAGGTTACGCCGCTTTTTTTCATCGGCTCCACGATGGGGAATGTGCTGGGCGTGTTGATGCATGAACCGGTGGCGCTGTTTGCCGCGCTGGGATTCATCGCGGTTTTTGCGGGTGCCGCGAATACGCCGCTGGCTTGCACGGTCATGGGCGTCGAGCTATTCGGCGCTCACTACGCGGTCTATTTTGCGGTGGCCTGTTTTGTCTCCTACTTTTTTAGCGGTCACACGGGCATTTATCGGGCGCAGAGATTGGGTGTGCCCAAAAATAATCGGGCCATTCGACCTGCTACTCCTCAGCGTGAGGAGTGATGGATGCGCTGCTTTATCCGCGCTTACGCTCCAACAAGTTCATCATGAGATAGCCGAGCATGATGGCAGTTTCTTCGCCTTCGGAACTGTCGCCGATTTTTTCGAGTTGGAAGCGGCCTTCAAAGAACGCGGCTTGTTTTGTCAGGCGCATCACTGGCGTGCCGTCGATGCGAGAGGCGAGATACTTCGGGTGAAAGAGGTAGCTGCTGAGGAAGCCGATGATGGGGATCTCGCTGATGAAGCCGTCGAGCAGTTTGGCCATAGGATTCTCTTCGCGGATGGAAAAGACAGGCGTGGTGGAGCCGGGACCGAAGACATCGTAGTGAGCGCTCCAGAGACTGCGCATTCCACGGCGGCCAATCGCGCCAAGCTCGTGGCCTGAGGGATCACGGAAAGTGTAGCGAGCTGACCAGTCGATGATGCGGTCAGCTTCGATGGTGCAGAGGAGTTGCTGGCGGGTGTCGTCAGTGTGGACCTCGACTTTCTCGCGTAGGCGGAAGAGCTTTTGCTTCACATAGCAGACGCTTTTTCCGGTGGCGTCCCCGACATAGATCTGCGGGGAAAGGGCGAGGAGCTTGAAGCGAAAGGAGAGTGGATAGTTCATCATGACGAGGCGGATGATGAACGATTTCCGCGCCAAGACACACAAAAATTTCGCCATCTGACGTTAAGCGGGTGTCCACCGACTGTCCTCATGTCCGCCGCCTTCAATTGGAAACAATGCTTTGACCAGATCGCCCCGAATCTGGTGCTGTATGCACGCCAGCTCACGCCGAGTGTGGCGGATGCTGAGGACGTGGTGCAGATGGCCTTTGTGCGCTGGTGGCGGCGCTTCCCGGATGGCGATACGGAAAATGTGCCACTGCTGTATGCGGCGGTGCGCACCATCGCTCTGGATCAGCGGCGCAGTGACACGCGACGGGCGAAGCGCGAGCTGGCCTCAGAGATCACGCTGATGCATGAGGATGCGCCGATCTTTGATCCATCTCCCGAGACGAAAGAGGCGGCTTCTATTGTGACCGAAGCGCTTTCTAAAATACCTGAAGAGCAGCGAGAGGTGGTGACGCTGAAGCTCTGGGGTGGACTGACTTTTCAAGAGATCGCCACCGCCCTGGGCATCTCTATCAACACGGTGGCCGGACGCTACCGCTATGCTTTGAACGCGCTGCAAAAACAACTCGCACCGCTGAAGGATGATCTCGTGATGGAGACGAGTCGCCCGCCGGTGAATCTGCTGAACTTTAACTCTGCCAAGGAGGCACTGCCATGAACGACCACGATATTGAATCCCTGCTGACATCCCTTTCACCCGCGCGACCCAGCGCTGCGCTGGCACAAAATGTGGACCGCGAACTCGAGCTGGACCTGAGCTGGGCACGCGCGCCGAAACGCAAGACGCCGCGCTGGTTTACGCCGGTGATGTGGAGTTCGTTAGGTGCGGCTGCGGCAGTCCTGGTCATGAGTGCCATGTCGGCTGATGAGGTGAACTCGAGTCCTCAGGTGCTGGCTCGGGCGACTTCGGTGATGCCCGTGAGCACGATCCGTGAGGTGATGGATGCTCAGGACG
>JBEBGU010000147.1:0-7948 GCA_040081325.1 Prosthecobacter sp. | reverse complement strand
TCTAGCCTGATCTATTCACGAAGCCAACATGGGGTGTGCTGGATCAGTGGAGGCAAGAGGCTTGGAAGGGCGTTTGAATGGGTTCAGCTTGGTTGATGGCGGCAATGTTCTTTCAAAACCGGCTTTTTCGCCCCTTCAGGGCATGGCTCCGCCTTGCCGTCCCCTATTTTCTCTGCGGGGGCGGACCGCTTGTTGTGGTTCATCCGCTCGCCCCCACCGTGCCGACCGCGCTGCTCGCCGTTCTCGGCGTGTGCACTCGCAGCGCCTGCCCGATGATCTGTGCTACGAGGCTGCTGCCGGGGTGCTTGGCGGCTAGGTGCACTTCGACTCGCGTTTTTATCACCCGCACCCGTGCGGCGAGTTTGAAGAGCTTCATGCGCACTTCGCCAAAGGTGGCGCGGGCGAGCTTCGTGCCGGCGAGGCTCACTCGCCGGAACCCTTCGAGCACTTGATACGCGAGGCTGCTGCACATGAGCCGCATGGCGTTGCCTTCTTTGCGCGTGCAGCTCAGGCGATCGCTCACTAGGCCGAGCTTGTGGTCCTTGATGTAGAGCTCGGCGCGTCCGCGACCGCAGTAAATGTCTTCGTAGAGCTTCTGTGCTCCGGCGTCTTCGAAGTCGGTGACGATGAACCGCTCATCGACTCCGTGCGGCCCGGCGATGGCCCGGCAGATGATGCGCCGCGCTTTGCCGCCTGCTGGATGCACTGGGCGAACTGCCGCTTGAGCACGGCATTAGGCGCATAACCAATGACGTAGCGCAGCCCCTCGCGCTCGAGCCACGCGAGCACTTCAGGCTTGCTGTGGTGGCCGTCGGCGCGGAACACGAGCGGCAGTCGTGGCCACACTTGGCGCAGCTTTTTGACGACGCGGCGCAGGATGCCGAGGATGGCTTTGGCGGTGGGCGTTTTACCCGGATGCAGGGCGGTGGCGATGAGGTGCCCGCTCTGGCCTTCATACAGGTGAAAGGGCATCAGGCGGGTGTCGCCCACATGGGTGCTGAACATGCCGAGTTCCTGCTGGCCATAGACGATGCAGGCGGTCGGATCGAGGTCGAGCACGAGGTCGAGCACGAGCACGAGCACGAGCACGAGCACGAGGCCTGCGGGGGCCTTGCCTGCATAGCTGGCGATGAAGTTGTCCACCATCGCATCAAAGGCGCGCACGAGCTGGCGGAGGCAGAAGCCATTGTCCAAGCGGCTCATGGTGGGCTGGCTGGCGAGCGTGGCATCTGCGGTGCCGGGAGCGGCTTTGCCGACGAGCATTTGCAGCACTGGGTCGTGACGCAGCAGGTTGCTGTCATTGCCATCAGGGTAGCCGCCGATGATCTGCATGACACGCTGGGTGAGCAGATCCTGCGTGCGGTGCCCCGGTGTGCGCGGCTTGCGCACGCCAGATGCGGGAGCTTTGAGCTTGGGAGCCAGCGCGGCGGCAATACGAGCGATGTCGCCGCTGCGCGTCGCGTGCTCGGCGAGCAGGAGCAGCCCCGCATCGGAGGTCATGAGGGGTTCGTCGAAACAAAAACGCAGGCGCGTGCCAGAGGGGCCGTCACCGAAGCGTCAAAACGCCCCAACACGCATCCCGAGACAGCTCACGAAGGATCGAATCCGCCCCAAAGCCGCACCACCGAGATCAAAAAGCCGAAACCCTGCGCGAGTTGATCAAGCGCCATCAAAGAATCGGGGAAAAGCTTTCCCAACGGGCTAAGTCTTCGGCCATCCGACCGCGAATCGTCCAACAACCGTTATCATTGCGGCTTCGCGCAATGATAACCATGTACGTTCGCCCTCGTTTGTGGTTGATGGCTGTGCATCATGGCATGCGGGTAGAGGTGATGCTGACGATCTCGCTAGGAGACTCTCGAACGATGATTTGATCAACCGTAGATGTCGGATCGGAACCGCTGTAACTCACAGCAACTCCAAATGCGGCGCTGTGAGGCCCAACTGAGAAGTCCCGGATGGCAGGTGTCCGCGTTCCTCGATGATACTGCTGGGCATAAATAGGTAGAAAGCGATCTTCACTGGTCTCGCAGAGAATGATGAACAGGTCCGTGTAAAATGTCTCACGCAGTTGGAGGCGGAGCTCCACGATCTGGTGACCGCTGAAGCTACCCAAGTGCTTCGTCGTGGCGTGCTCAATGGTCGCTGTTCTATCGAGTGGGTCAGGGCTAGACGCTGGCAAACGCTGGGTGTATGCCTCAATCGGCTGTGGAGAAAACGGAACGGTAACGCTCTGATCACCCTTCTCTGCCTCATAGTGGTATGTCCAGTCCTTCGGGGCGGCAGTGAAGCCTACTCTAACGAGAAGGAGTCCGAACACCATTGAGATCATCTTCATCGAGTCACGAGTGGCGTGTTGAATTGGGCGACAGCTGCGCTGGAACACCGTGCTACCCGAGATCCAAGCTCCAACCCTCGGCTGGCCTCGCCCAGCCTTGCAGCAGCAGCCAACGCCAGAACGCCTCAATGACCGGCTGCGTGAAACGTTTGAGCAAATTGCGCACCGTGTCCGTGCCAGGAAAGTGCTCGATGCCGAGAATCGCGTGCAGCGCACGATCAGCGCGCAACCAATCCGTGTGACTCGCCGAGCTTCAGAGTGTTAAAAAACTCAATGAGGCTCACCAGACCCCCGAAGGGCGTGACCGGCTTGAGTGTGGTGTGAAGTTTGACTTGGCGGGAAGTGAAAACGGGGTTGATAATCCTCTGCAACGTTTGGTTCAGGGCTATGAGTGCTTGATTGTTCGCACTCCCAAGTAACCACACCGTCAGCGCCAAACGATGCCTCTTTTAACTTCGGAATCCAGGTTGAGTGAGGTCAGTCAAAGACAAGCTCTTATCTCAAACCCTTCTCCACGCGATCTTTGCGCTCCTTTGCGGCCATTGCCATCTGCGGATTTAGGCTGAGCCGACTCAATCCTTGTCGGCTATCAAGGGCAGCACGGGCTGTTTGCGGAACTGATTCCAGTGCTCTAGCGCCCCCCAGGTGACGTAACTGATGATGTAGCTGATCGGCGCGAGTGCTCCGCCGACGAAGATGCCGCCGAGGAACATGGCTTTGGCAAAGGCGATGCCTTTCTCCAGAGCCGCCGGCTCCTTCACAATCGCTGCGGCTGCGGCTAAGACCGTGGGATCACCAAAGTGATGCATGACCCAAGTGCCAACCCAGTTTTCCACCCAAGCGATGGGGGCCAGTGTGGCCGGATTGCTGATCCAGCAAATGGCAATGGCGATGGGAATATTGACGCGAAAAATGGCCGCAAGGATGGCGGCGCTCGGCATCTGAATGGGCAGCAGTTGCACCGTCACAAACATGCCGACGGCCATACCGCCTGCAAAGGTGTGCTGCGTGGGTTTCCATACGCGCTTATCCAGAAAGTGCCGAGCAAACCAGCGCATCGTCGGGCTGTGTTTGAGCTTCCGCGGATGCTTGAGGAAGCGGTAGGTCTTAAAGACCGAGCGCCGAAAGTAGCCTTTAGCGAATTCAACCATGGCAGCAATCAATGACCTGAGGTGGTGACATACACGAGCAGCGCTCCACCGAGAACGATACGATACCAAGCAAAGCCATTGAACGTGTGACTTTGCACAAAACGGATCAGCCACTTCACTACGATGAACGCGGCGATGGCGGAGACCACGGTGCCGAGGGCGATCATGCTCCAGTTCTCGTCGGCCAGCTTGCCGTCTTTATAGGCTGAGAGAATCTTGAACCCGCCCGCTGCCATGAGCGTGGGGATGCCGAGTAGAAAGGAAAACTCCGTGGCGGCTGGTCGCGCCATGCCAAAGGCCATCGCCATCAAAATGCTGGCTCCTGAGCGTGATGTGCCGGGAAACACAGCGGCGAGTAACTGCGCCAATGCGACCGCGACGACGACTGCCCAGGTGATCTCTGCCAATCCCGATTTGTTTTTGTACAGTCTCTCCAAGATAAGAATGATGATGCCACCGATCAGCGTGGCCCAAGCCACGGGAGCGATCTCGTCTGGCAGCTCGATGTTCAGCTTCTTGATCACTAAACCACCGACGGCGGTGATGAGGAAAGCGCCCGCGAGTTTCGCCAGATAATCGCGCGTGGATTTCTCGCTGAGCGTGGTGGCGAGCTGCTTCACCCGCTGCATGAAAACCGCCAACACGGCGATGACCGCGCCACTCTGAATCACCACATCAAACAGATCTGTCTGCTTCGGTAGCCAGCCAAAATTCTGCGGAATGAGCAGATGTCCGGTAGAGGAGATGGGAAGGAATTCGGTGACTCCTTCAATGATTCCGAGGATGATGACAGCGAGCCAGTCAGGCATAGTTGGTGGGGGATCGAACAGTTTGCAGGGGCCGACTGTCGAGTGGATGCCAGTCTTTGCAAGCTCGCCAGCGAGATGTTCTCGTCACACGTCGTTTGCATGAACCCCTTGTCATAGTCGCGCGCTGCTGCGTATCTTTACCGATCTCGAATTCTACCTCATGAACTACCACCTCCTTCTGCCCACTCTCGCCCTGCTCTGCGGGGTGCCTTTTTTAAGTCGTGCTGCGGAGGAGGCACCCAATGCCAGCCAGGCGATCGACCTGACGACGGGGGAGTGGGACAGCGTGGTGAACATCGACTGCTCGGTGCTGATGCCTGACTACCGCGAGCCGTGGAATGCGGGCCAGCCGTCTGGCGGCTCGGGCACGGGATTCCTGATCGGTAAAAATCGCTTCCTGACCAATGCGCATGTCGTGAGCAATGCGACCAAGCTCGTCATCCGCACGACCAATGATCCGCAACCGCACCCTGCGCGCATCGTCTTTGTCGCCCATGATTGTGATCTGGCGATCATCGAGGCGGAAGATGGAGCGCCTTTTGAGAAGCTGAAGCCGCTGACTTTTGGCGGCATCCCAAAGCTCAACACGGAGCTCATCGCGGTGGGTTACCCGATCGGTGGTGATCGCATCTCGGTCACGCGCGGCATTGTTTCACGAATCGACTTCCGCCCATTCAGCCACACGCAGGTGGACTCACATCTGGCGATCCAGGTGGATGCGGCGATCAATCCTGGCAACTCGGGTGGACCGGTGCTGCAAAATGGGAAAGTCGTCGGCGTAGCCTTCCAGGGCTTCAATGGGCGCGTGGCGCAGAATGTCGGTTACATCATCCCAGTGCCGGTGATTCAGCGCTTCCTCAAAGATGTGAGCGATGGCCACTATGATCACTATGTCGATATCGCGATCACGGACTTCGCGGTGGAGAACTCGGCCCAGAAAAAAGCACTCCAACTCGGTGATGACGGCATCGGTGTGATGATCGCTGATGTCGAACCTGCGGGCAGTGTCGGCAAGATCCTGAAGCGCGGTGATGTGCTGCTTTCCATGGATGGCAATCCGGTGCTGAACAATGGCCTCATTCGCTTTGAAGGTGAGCTGATGGACATGAATGAAGTCGTCGAGCGCAAGTTCGCCGGGGACAAGCTCAAGCTTGTCTATCAACGCTATGGCAAGAAGCAGGAGGTGGAAGTCGTGCTGAGTCGCTTTGACCCCTATGTGAAGCTCGGCTCGCAGTACAATCAGCGGCCACGCTACCTCGTTTATGCGGGCCTCGTCTTCCAGCCGATGGATCGCGATCTCGTGGATGCGCACCAGATCCGCGACCCCGCGACAAACTATCTTTTCGACAACTATCTGACCGACAAACTCTACGTCGAGCGGCCTGAACCCGTGCTGCTGACCACGGTGCTGACGGATGAGGTGAACACACACATCGCCATGTATGCGCAGAGCGTGGTAGATGAAATCAACGGCATGAAAATCAAGAGCCTCAAGGACGTGAAAGAAGCCCTCTCGAAGAAGGATGCCAAAGAGTCCTTCGTCGTCATCAAGCTGCTGGAGAAAGGCCGCCCGCTCGTTCTCAAGCGCGATCTCGCTGAAGCTGCGCATCCGCGAATCATGCAGACCTATAACATCTCGGAAGACGCCTATCTCGGCGCTGAATAATCACCGACCTTCAACCCGAGCCTTCTTTTTTCTCTCATGAAACTTTTTGTTAACACGCTCCTCTTTCTTACCAGCCTCAGCAACCTGCATGCGCAGGGTCCGCTGCGTCCCAATCAAGACAGCCGTCTGCCTCCTGCTCCAGGACAACCACCCTCGGGAATCCAAAAGCCTATCGGCACCATCACTCAGCAGCCCCGGCGCAAATACAGCGGCCCTGTGCCAGTAAGTCCACAGCCCATCATCAACACCAGTTCACTGCTAAAGGTGAACGTGACGTTTCAGGCGCATAACATGCAGATCCCCTGGCAGAAAGAAGGCGCCAGCGGACGCCGCGGTCTGGGCGTCGTGCTGCCAGGCAATCGCGTGCTCGTCACCGCCCAGATGGTGTCAGATGCCACCTACATCGAGCTAGAGCTGCCAGAGAGCGGTCAGAAGATGTCGGCGAAAGTTCAGGCGGTGGATTATGAGGCCAACCTCGCCGTGCTCGCGCCAAATTCTGCTGCTAAAGAGACGGCCTTTTTCAGCGGTCTCAAGGGCATGGAGGTGGACACTTCAGCACGCATTGGTGATGCTCTCTCCGTCTGGCAAACAGGCCGCGTCGGGGAACTGATCGTCACCCCCATGCGCATCAGTAAAGTGATGACGCAGAGCTATGTTGTCGATAACGCTGCCTTCCTCGTTTATGAAGCCACGGGCATCATCCGCACTGAGGCAAACAGCTTTACTTTACCCGTGGTCAAAGGCGGCAAGCTCGCCGCGCTACTCCTGCGTTATGATTCGAAGAACCAAGTCGCCACGCTTGTTCCAGCGCCGATCATTGATCACTTCCTCAAAGACGTGGCCGATGGAAAATACGACGGCTTCCCTTCACTCGGTGTCGAATTTCAGATCACTCTCGACGAGCAGTTCCGCGAGTATCTCGACCTCAAAGCCGACCAGCCAGGCGTTTACATCAGCACCGTCATGAAAGGCGGCTCGGCTGACAAAGCAGGCGTGAAGAAGGGGGATATATTGATCGCCATCAATGGCTCAGCCATCGACTCACGCGGTGATTATCAGGACCAGCAATTCGGTGCCGTCAGCGTCAGCCACATCGTTCGCGGTCGCGCTTTTGTGGGTGATGATGTCGAGATGAAAGTCATCCGTGAGGGCAAAGAAATCGTGCTCAAAAGCCAGCTCACGCGCAAGCAGCCCGACGACTATTTGGTGCGCCCCTACCTCTTCGACAAAGGTCCGAAGTATGTCCTCAGCGGCGGCATGCTTTTCCAGGAACTGACGCGCCCGTATCTCAATTCCTTCGGTGGCGAGCAGCAGGGTGGGCCGATCCTGCGCCTGCAAAGAATCGCCAGCACGCCGGACGAGTTTGAAAAAGACGGTCGCAAAAAGATCGTCTTCCTCAGCGCCATCTTACCAACACCGAGCACGCAGGGCTACGAGCGCATGAGCGGTCAGGTCGTCGAAGAAGTGAATGGCAAAAAGATCACCGAACTAGCGGATGTCGCCGCTGCGCTCAAAGAACCCAAGGACGGCCTGCACATCGTCAAGCTGCGCGAGTTTCCTTTCATTCTGCATCTCGATGCGCTGAAGGTCGAGAAGGACAATCTGCAACTCATGAACGGCATGTTCCGAGTGAGCGGGCTTTCGAGGCTGGAGTAGCTCCATCACTCCAGTGCGATCCCCTGCCAGTAGGCGAACTCCATGTTCCAGCCGCTGGCGTGGGCTTCAAGTCGCACGGTGATTTCCTGGTCGCTGAATTTTGTTAGATTTATCTCGATGGTCTTCCAGCGAGGCTTCTCATGGTCCACTGATGCTTGCTTGATCTCTTGACCGTTGACTAAAACCTTGACGATCCAATCGCCGCGATCATCTGCCGCGACGTTGAATTTCAGCTTTGTCTTCCCTGCCTCGACTTTGAACTTCCTTTCAAAGCTAGCTGGCTTCGTTTTTTCAAATGGGTGAACCAGCAAGACATTCGTTTTGCCAT
>JBEBGU010000907.1:0-2068 GCA_040081325.1 Prosthecobacter sp. | reverse complement strand
GCGATGTTCTCCGTGCCGCTGAATACCTGGACTTCAGCCATGCTGATGATGCCAGCGCTCTTCATCTCGATGCGGATGTAGCGGCCTTTGATGCCCTTGCCTTCAGCCGCAGTGGCCTTGGGTTCTTCCTTGGCGGCATTCGGATCACTATTTTGCACGACTTCATTCATCTGCGAAAACCATTTCCGCCAGCCGCCCTGATCCGCCAGGGGTCGGAAGAACCAAAGCAGGCCAGCCAGCACGCCGAGATTCAGCACGATGGCGAAGATAATCTTGAAGCTCAGGCGTTTTTTCTTCGGAGCTGGAGTTAGCGGAAGTGTGGCGGCTGCCGCTGTGCTGGCAGTCTTTGGAGCGCGCGCTTTGGGCACACTGCCGCTGGGTGGGCGTGGGGCAGCGGGGCGCGGCATCGCTCGGGCGGTGGACCCTGCGACGAGCATTCCTGTGGCCGCACCCGCCGCCATCTGAGGGGCATGCTGCGGCTGATAAACGAAGCCCGTTTGCATCGAACGCATGAGCGCATCCAGTGCATGAGCCACCGACGTCGGGCGCTGATCGGGTGCGGCTTTCAGCAGCCAAGCCAGCCATTCGCCAAAGCTCTGATCCATGTCTGGCCGCATGACGGCGAGTGAGCCGCGCAGGTCAAAGGAGCTGAAATCAGCGAGGATTTCTTCGGGCGTATTTCCCTGCGCTGGCGCCGCCCCAGTGGCCAAGAAGAACAGGCTAGACGCTGCCGTGAAGAGATCACTCTGCGATGAAGGCTGCCCGCCCTGGAGTAGCTCGGGGGCGCGGAACCAAAGGGTCTCTGGAGACGGCACAGCGCGGGCCAGCGTGAGTCCCCAGTCCTGCACCTGGAGAAAAAGTCCGCCACCAGGATGATCGGTGATGATCAGATTACTCGGCTTCAGATCGCCATGCGGCTGACGCAGATGCTCACCCACCAGCAGCGCATTCATGAGCTGCACAGCCAGAGCGCGCACATCATCCGCCGTGAGCTTTTTTTCCTGTGGCAGCGCCCGCCCGCTGATCCCCGGCATGAACTCATAGACGAGCACAAACTCGTCCTCAGTCGGCAGCAGCGTGATCAGTCCAGCAATCTGCGGGTGCCGAATCTGCATCAGAGAAGGAGCCAACATTTGAAGCTTCTCGCGATCCAACGGGTGCGAGGCTTCATAATCGTTAAGCAGCGCTTTGATCAATACTTTGCGCCCAGTCGCCGTTTCCACGCCCCGATAAACCTTCGCCGCTGGGCCGACGGCGATAAGTTTCTCTGGCTGGAAGTAGTCGGAATGCATGAGGTGATTAAAGCATCAGCGGAGAATACGCCTGAGCGCAAGAAAAGAGTGCTGACTTGGGTCGTCAATCGGCGTGCTTTCAGATTTTGAAATTGAGTGCCCGAACTGTCCCTGATTGGCTCATGCCAATGTTAGATCTTTCAGGGTGCGGCATGCAACGCGATCAACACTAGAATCTCGCAATAGGAATTACCTAACACCTTCCATTTTGGAATGCTGCGTTTTGGCTGGCTTCATTTTGCACTCCATTCGCAGATAAAACCGACCACATGATCGTTGGTGTCGATCTTTCCGTTTCGTTGAGCGTCGTTCCATCCGCCGTTTCGTGTGTGGAGGTAGTTTTCGCTGCCACGCCACCAATTGTCTGGTTGGCCTCGAAGCCAGGCTTTGAAATTGAAGGGCGTACCATCGATCCACTCCCAAATTCCTTCCGTCTTTTCGTCTGTGGCCCCAAGCCATATGCAGGCATTTTTGGTGAGGGGACGAAGGAAAAGCCACGTTGGTTCGTCTGGGATTATCGCAAGCTGACCGCCGAGTCTCGTGCATCGCTGTTTTGCATTGTTCCACGAAATGTCTTCGAGATAGACGCGATACCACTTTCCGTTAAATTGTTGAGCATCCGCCGGAACGCCAAATGGAACTTTCTTGATGGGAGTAGGCATTTGAGCGATAGAGCGAACAACCGCAGCAAAGAGAAGAACAAAGATTATCGCTGACTTATTCATTTGGAATGGTGTTTTTAAGTGATCGCATCACTTTCACTAAATCTTCCAACA
>JBEBGU010000906.1:0-2069 GCA_040081325.1 Prosthecobacter sp. | reverse complement strand
GCGATGATGGATGCCTGCACATTCGTCAGGAGTCTGAGTGCCTCATCATCACGCACCGCTTTCTTATCAGAGATGATGTCTCCAAGGATCTTGTTCAGATCTGACACGAGGCCCGCCGATTCTTCGAATGCCCAGGATGTGAAAGTTTGCACGGTTACGTGTCCCTCCTTTCCATCAGAGCCAAGAATGTCGGCGGCTTCAGCGCGAGGGGCCGGGCCTTTTTGGCTTTGGCGTGTGGCTGCACATCTCCACCGTCTTCATCCTTGATCGGTGTCGATGCGTTCACATAGGACAGCGATACCTGCACATCATCCTTTCGGAGTTCGACGGATCGAGCGCCCGGATAGTAGAAGCACGGAAGCCCTTTCGAGAGTGTCTTCACGACAGTGGCCACGCCCACATCATCAGGCAGCAGGAGTGACAAGTGACCGATGGTGATCACGACTTGCTGAGCTTTAGCCATTAGACGGCCCTCCCTTCCAGGTTTGGAAACCCGTTGTGCTCCCAGGTGCCGAACAACCTGCCAGCTTCCTGTTTTTTCAGTCGGTCCATGGCCACGGCTTTGCCGTTCCACCAGTCCCCCTGATTTCCCGTGTGGCCGTCCTCTTTTAAGAAGAGCCCGCCGCCATTGGCGATGCCTCGCAGCGGTTGGGCGTCACTCGGTTTCCAGTTGCCCCATTGCTTGAAGAAGAAGGGCACGTTTACTGCCCGGCATTCGTCGCGCAGATTGCGAGCCCAGTAGGGGTGCATCGGCCTCGCGCTCTTACCGCCGCTTTCACCGCCGCAGATCAGCAGGTGAATTTGATGGTTACCGGTGAGGTCGCAGAAAGGCCAGCCCGTTTCGGTATCAAGCAAAGACACCGGCCCCAAAAGCGGTTCGACACTCAGCCCTCTCCATCGGCACGGCACTTCCAGCAACTGCCCCACGCGCACACAGGCGGCCCGTTGCTTGGTGATGGTCGTCATCGCCATCACGTTGTCCGGCAATCCGCCCCATTTTTTCGCGAGGTCAGCGAGACGGCTTGGCCGCTTCGTGAGTAGCATCCAGAAATGACGCTGGCCTTGCTTGCTCGTGATCGCGCCGAACAACTCGCGTGTCAAAAAATCGTCAGTGACAGCACGACTGAACGTGTCCCCCAGCTCGCCAACAAAGATCATGCGTGGCAAGCCATTCAACCATGGCTTGTCCGGTCGATCCGTGCCCCGCAGATCGCTCCATGATGCCGCCTGGGCATAGCGCCCTGGGATCATCCTCACCTCGGAGAAGTCGCGGCTGTAGAGCTTCGGCAGCGACTTCGAGAGTCGGCGCGTTTGCAAATTGCCCGCGTAGCAGGTTTTCACCTGGGCATTCCAAAGCTCGCAGCCGTCACAGCCAGAGCTGCCGTTGATGGTGGAATCGCACCATTCGATGTTCGTTTTTTTACCCATCTGCGCGGCCCTCCTTTTTTTTGTTGAGGGACCGGAGCCAGAGCAGGCCATGCTTGCAGCAGCGCGCGTCCTGCAGCGCGTCGTGTTCGGCACTGCGCGGATCAATGTCCCAGTAGCCAGACTCGCGGCCCAGGTCGTCGAGGTGATGTTTGTCTTTGCGGTCCTGAGGCGGCACATAGAGCCCGGCCTCTTCGGCATCCTTCATCTTGGTTTTCGTGCAGTGCCAGATTTTGGGCAGCTCCAGATCAATGCCTGTGCGCGCCTGAATGGCGTCGATGAACAGCAGGTCAAACCCGGCATTGTGAGCGGCCATTTCAAAGCGGCGCTCGTGCTGGAAGGGAAAGAGCCAGCGCTGGAATTCCCAGAGGGCTTGCTTCGGTGTCACGGCTCCGCACGCGGCCCAAAGCTCTGGCGTGTAGCCATTGATCTCCAGGGCCTTTTCTTCAAGCCTGCCGACTGGCAAGATGTAAGCGTGAAACGGCGGTGCCTCCCATGAAGGGACGGCAGCGATGCAGAGTAGGGCGCACTCCGTCGAGTCAAGCCCGCCGGTTTCGGTGTCGAAGGCAATGAAGTCTGTGGATGAGGAAAGGAGCATGGCAATGTTGTTGGTTTGCGGTGGGTTGTGCTGGGTTGTGCTGGCC
>JBEBGU010000146.1:0-7968 GCA_040081325.1 Prosthecobacter sp. | reverse complement strand
CCTGCATGGCAAAATCTTGGCCTACAAGCTCCAGGAGCAGGGACTCGATACGGTAGAAGCCAATATCAAACTCGGCTTTGGTATGGATCTGCGCGACTACGGAATTGGTGCTCAAATCATCTCGGATATTGGTGTGAGAAAGATCCGCCTCATCACCAACAACCCACGAAAAGTCGTCGGTCTCGAAGGTCACAAGCTAGAGATTGTGGAGCAAGTCCCCGTCATCTCCGAGCCAAATCCGCACAACAAAAAGTATCTCGAAACCAAGAAGAAGAAGCTTGGCCATAAACTCTAAGCCTCAAGTTTCGTCATTCAGATTCGTCATTCGTCATTTCATCCATGTCACAACACAGCCCCAGCCGCCCCCGACCGATTCAGGACCGTGTGTCCATCGCCATCGTCGCCAGTTTGTATAACAACCAATTCGTCCAGGGACTCCTCGATGCGGGTCGTGAAGAACTCGAAGAACTGGCCCCGAATGCCAGCATCACCGTCTATCGCGTGCCGGGTGCCTTTGAAATTCCCGTCTGCGCTGAACTGGTGCTGAAGAGCAGCGAGCCAGATGTCGTGATCGCCTTTGGCGTCATCATCCGCGGCTCTACTGAGCACGCCGATCTCGTTGGTGCCACCGTCACTGACGCGCTGCAACAGATGGCCGTGCGCCACGTCACGCCGATTATTCATGAAGTGCTACTCGTCAGTAGTGAAGAGCAGGCTGAGGAACGCTGTCTCGGCGTTACCATGAATCGCGGCACAGAAGCCGCCCAGACAGCGGTCAACATGCTCTCTCTCTTCCGCAAAATGCGTGCAAGTTTCTCAGGTAACTCAGCCCTGGAGGACGCCTGAGATCATGGGAAAACGCCGTGAAGGCCGAGAGGCCGCCGTTCAGTTTCTATTCGCCCATGAACTCCATGCCGAGCACACACTCGAAGAGCAGGAGGCCTTTTGGAGCATCCATAACGCCAAGACCTCAGTTCGAACGTATGCTGAAAAACTCATCCGTGGCGTGCTCGCGCATTTGACGGAGATCGATGCCGTCATCGGACCCGTGGTGGAAAATTTCCGCATCGAGCGTCTCGCCATGGTGGACCGCAATATCCTGCGCCTGGCCGTGTATGAATTTCTCCATGTTCCTGAAGTGCCCACGCCTGTAGCCATGAATGAGGCCATCGAGATCGCCAAGAATCTTGGCGGAACCGAGTCCGGCTCTTTTGTGAACGGCGTGCTGCACAAGATCGCACAAACCGCGCGGCCCAGGAAGAATGACGAAACCCAAATGACGAATGTCGAAGTCAAACCGGAGGAAGCCCCCACGACCTAAACATCTCTTCGGTCTTACGCATTCATTCGTCATTCTAAATTCGTCATTCGACATTTCCATTCATGGCCGGCTTTTTTAAATCTCTCCTCCAGCGTTTCACCAAGCCCGACATCGACTGGGATGAACTCGAAGCCATGCTCATCAGTGGCGATCTCGGGCCTAAGCTAGCGCTCCAGATCGTCACCGATCTCCAGGCCCAGCAGCGCAAACTCCACGGGGCGGACATCGTGCAAGTCGCGCGTGATCATGTGCGGAAAATCTTACCCGAGAGCACACCAGCGCTGATACCTTTTACTGATGGACGACCCAAAGTGTTGCTCGTCATCGGCGTCAATGGAGTCGGCAAGACCACCTCAGTCGCCAAGCTCGCGCATGTCCTGCACCATAGCGGGCATAAGGTCGTGCTTGCTGCTGCTGACACCTTCCGTGCAGCCGCTGTCGAGCAACTCGAAGTCTGGTCGCAGCGTCTCAACATCCCCATGGTCAAAGGTCCGCCGAACGGTGATCCTGCCTCCGTTTGCTTTGAGGCCTACGATCTCGCCTGCCGCACTGGCGCGCAGTTTCTGCTCTGTGATACCGCTGGGCGACTGCACACCAAGCACAATCTCATGGAGGAGATGAAGAAGGTGCATCGCATCCTCGGTCGCAAAGACGCCACGTCACCGCATGAGGTCATCCTCGTCGTCGATGCCACCACTGGCTCAAACGCGCTACAGCAGGCACGCGAGTTTCAGAAGGCCATCCCGATCACCGGCCTCATCGTCACCAAGCTGGACGGCAGTGGCAAAGGCGGCATCCTCGTCTCCATCCAGCAAGAACTCGGTGTGCCTACTCGCTTCATCGGCCTCGGAGAAAAAGTCGAAGATTTCCAGGCTTTCGATTCGAAAAAGTTCGTGGACGAGCTGCTATAAGTTTGAGCCAAAGGTCTGCTCCCACATGACTTTTGCAGCGGCGACTTTTTCGTGTTTTTGACTGGGACTGATCTCCCAAATAAGTGGGACATGCGCGGGCACGAGAGTGAGCAGACGTTTTAAATCGACACCGCCAGTGCTAAGCGGCGCACGGTGATCACGCGCGGGCCATTGCACGTCATGGACATGGCAGCCGATGAGACGCGGGGCGATCTGGCTTAGATAAAGCTCATGATCGAGCAAAGCTAGATTGGCCTGCCTCTGCACATGGCCGAAGTCATGCCACGCGCCAATCCATGGGCAGTCGCGATACTCGTCCAAGAGCATGAGCATCTCACTCTGGTTGGGGATCTGCTCGTAGTGGCTGCGGGTCTCAATGCCGAGCCGAACACCGTGCTTTTCGCAGTCGGGTAATAGTGCAGTCAAAGCAGCGCGGATGCGGTCCAGCGGGATCTTGTTTTCCTTTTCACGCTGAGTCACCAATTTGAGCTTCAGGTCGCAGTAGTCGCGAGAGTAAAGTGCGCCTGCGAGCGTCATCTCTTCGAGACGATCTGTGATGGATTTCATGGGCACGCAGCCGAGATGAATCACGACACGATCTGTACCAAAGCGCCCAGCCATTTCGATGGTCTTGCGGGTGAGACTGATCGCGCGCTCACGCTGCCACTGGATGGGTGAGGTGAACTCATAAACATCAGGCGCATCCATCATGACCTCGACCGGAGCAGGGCAGAAATTGTGCAGGCTACTGACTTTGATCTCACCTGCGTTAAAGGCTTCGAGCACGCCTTGGACCAGGGAAACATTGGTGCCGTGGCTTACCTCGATCCATTCAAAGCCCAACTCGCAGGCTTCACGAACGATGGCTCGTCCATCCGTGTGATGGCGACTATTCCAGCAGGTGGAGAGGGAAATCATTGAGTGATCAGCGACCTTTCGAGAGCGTTTCTGCATCGATCACGAAGGGCAATTTGACGGTGCCGGAGAACTTCGGATCTTTGTTTTCATAGTGGAAAAGACGCACTCCCTTTTGCCCTGCTTTGCTCGGCTGAGCAAAGAGATCCACCTGGATTAAACGTTCCGCGTCGGCTGGCACATCAGCCGGCTTGATCGTCAATGTCAGTTCATTGCTACCATTCTTCACCCCACCGATGACGAAGAATTTTAGCGACCGATCTTCAGCGAAGTATTCGTAGCCATTGATTGTTAGCTCCGACTCAAAGCCGAGCGATTGCAGGGTGCAGCCAGTCACATGATCAGGAACAGGACACACGGGCGGCACAGCGGGTGCTTTGCCTGGAGGCGTGAACTCAGGTTGATCGAGAAAGTCGGGAGCTTCACCACTGAGCAACTGCGCGCGCAGCTCTGGCTGAGTGCGCAGGTGGATGAGTTTGTTGCTATCAAACTTCCAACCACTGGCCTCGCGGAGAAATTTTAGCATCAGTAGATTGTCAGGGATCTGTTCTGGCTCGCCGCCAATGTTCACTTTCCCAAAGTAGAGCAGATGAGCGGTGTCACCCACGGCCTGGGCTTCTAGCAGACGCAGACCGGTGGTGTCTGCTGGATTCAGGGGTGTCTCGAACACGGACTTCGGGAAAGCGAGTCCTTGGCTGACGATTTGGTTCCGCGTGACCACTTGGCGATACATGGTGATGGACGCGGCCCATGCAGATGCATCACCAGCTTCGACGGCCACGCGCCAGCGCTTGTAGGCTTTTTCGAGTGTGGCACGCAGTTCAGTCTCCTGCGCTTGGATCATCGGCGCGGTGAGGCAAAGCAGACACAAGAGACAGCGAAGCAGGGCAGGGGGCATGGGTTTCATCGTGGGCTATGATTACATCGTGAATGCGGGAGCGCTCCAGCAAAAGATGCGGATTCGTTATTCAGGCACCTTGTCGAGCGTCAGCCTTCCGCCACAGTGCATCACATGAAAGGCTTGCCCGAGTTGCTGGCAAGTCGTGGTGAACTCATCCGTCGTCACCGTGTTAAAAGTAAACATGTCGTAGTGGCAGGGCACCACGAGTCGTGAATTGCAGGCTTTGGCAAGCGTGGCTGCCTCGGCCCCATTGAGATTCCCGGACACGCGGCGCTCAGGCTTGTTGCCATTGATCGGTAGCAGCATGACATCATAGGCGTGTGGCTTCAGGGAGGCTAACAAATCATCATGCCAGAGTGTGTCACCACTGTGATAGATGACGAACCCGCCGCGCCGGATGATGAAGCCTAAATAATGACAGCGGCCCAAGGCATCACGTTTGAGATCATTGTGCGCAGCCGCCACGCCTGTGATCTGCCATTCGTCAGCATACGTCTCACCAGCATCTAGTCCGACGAGTTGAACCGGCGCATCTACCAGTCGCAGCCGTGCTTCCTCCATGATCGCATGAGGTAGCACCAGTTTGATGCCAGAATTGGCCTGAGCCAGTGGCAGCAGCGTCGCAGCATCCAGATGATCCGTGTGGATATGGCTTGCCGTGACGAGATGAATACCTGTGAGCTGCTCAGGTGCCACGCAACGTGCGGTCATGCGCACATGTGGCTTATCCGTGGCCGCATACTTTTCAGTCAATGAATCCGACAGGTATGGATCTAGCAGCAAGAGTGAACCTTTTTGTTTCAAAAGAAATCCACTCTGCCCCAGCCACCAGACATGCAGACGCTCATCGTAGTCCGAAATGCTGGCTATGTCGGCGAGCAGTGAGGCATCTTTTGAAATGGTTTCAATCATTGGAGCATGAAGAACCCAGTCCAGCCGTGACTGCAATGCTCAGATTGAATGTCCCATGCCGCACGCAGAGAGGGTCACTTCTCCACTTTAATCTTCGGCAGACTGCCGCCTATTTTGCTCATCACGTCTGAGAAGAAATTGCCACCTTCCGTCTCCTTATTATGGCGCATGTAAAGACCCGTAAAGAAAGCCGCGATGAATAGAAAAATCACGATCAGTGCCGTGGCGCAACTGCCTTCACTCGTATCAGGATAGCCTGAAACACGGCGCACGGCCTGTGGCTGCGGTCGAGCATTCTTGGGTGCAGGACTCTTGGGTGCAGGTGCCCTGGGCGGCTGAGCATCTCTAATGTCATCAATGGGCGGCGGCACGTAGTTTGCCTTTGGGGTAGCTTTTACAGCAGGCGCTTTTTGTGTTCCCTCGGCAGGGGGCTGGTCCTTGTAAAAGACAGCTTGGATGTCACCAAAGGCGATTCGATCCCCTTCTTTGAGCTTGGCTTCCTCAACTCCGACCCCATTTACGCGGGTGCCATTGCTCGACTGCTGATCGCTCACGAAGCAACCATCATCCTGTAGCTCAATGATGGCGTGGTGGCCGGAGACAGAAGGGCAATCAAGCACGATTACACTGTCAGGGTGGCGGCCTACAGTCGTGGTGCCAGACTCCAGCGTGTGGGTCATAGAAACACCGTCATCGAGATAGAAAATAAGGGTGGCCATGGTCGTAAGGGGGATGGGGACTGAGAGAGCAGAATTCTTGCCTACTGAGAAGCTAAAGAAGGCAGGGCCTTTTATTCATGCAATATCAATGTTCGCATAAATGCATTCTTTGCGTAACCTCATCATTATGATTTTAGCCTTTCAGTTCTTTTCGATCCGCCGCTTTTTGTTGCTGGCTATCTCATCCATCTCCCTCATCAGCCATGCTGGCCCTTCGCAGGAAGCTGAGGCTGCCGCCCTGGCCTTGGCGAGTGATCAAGAAAATGCTGGTTACATGTTCCGCGCTGAGGCCTGGGTTGGTGATCTGAATAAAGGCATCGGTAAAGCCGTGCGGATGCAGCTTTTTAAGGGCAACGAATATTGCATCGGCGTGGCCGTGCCACGCGCTTCCGGTATTCACATCACCGGAGCTGTATTGGATCTGGATGCCAAGCCTGTCGGTGAGATTCAACCCGTGTTGGATGGCTGGGGTTACCTGCTTTTCTTCAAGCCCAAGAAGACAGGCGTCTATGTAGTCACCATCCGCGAAGCCGAAACCGGCAAGCAAGCCGACACCTCCTGCGCCATCATCACGGGGTATAAGTAAAGCCGCGCTCTGTTGGTCAGACCACATGCTCGCCCTTGAGCACGTCATCCAGCGTCTGGCGCTCGCGCACGATGTGGGCGGTGTCGCCATCGACGAGGATCTCGGCTGGCATGGGGCGGGTGTTATAGTTGGAGGCCATGGTGAAGCCGTAGGCTCCGGCGCTCATGGCGGCGATGTAGTCGCCTTCCTTCACGAGCGGGATCTCGCGGTTCTGGGCGAGGTAGTCGCCCGTCTCGCAGATGGGGCCGACGACATCGACGACTTCGGTCTCCGCCGTGGTGGGCTGCTTCAGCGGCACGATCTGATGCCAGCCTTCATACAGCGTCGGGCGGATGAGGTCGTTCATGCCGGCATCGACGATCTTGAAGGTCTTCGCGCCACCGCGTTTTTCATAGAGCACCTGGGTCAAAAGCACTCCCGCATTGCCGACCATGAAACGCCCTGGCTCGCAGAGGATGCGCAGGCCGAGCGGCTTTAGCAGAGGCACCACGGCGTCTGCATAAACCTGGATCGTGAGAGGATGTAGCTCGCCATTCTCCTGCCACCACGCGGTGTCGCCGGAGTCGAGCGACTGCCTGTAATTGATGCCGATGCCGCCGCCGATGCTGAAGAACTGGAGGTCATACTTGGCCTTCATCTCGATCACGAGCGGAGTCACTTTTTTCACGGCTTCCACATACGGGTCCACGCTGGTGAGCTGGGAGCCGATGTGCATTTGCAGGCCGCGGATTTCGAGGTTCGGCATCTCGCTGGCGATGCGCGCATACACCTCACCGATGCGGTCGAAGTCGATGCCGAATTTGTTCTCGCTCTTGCCGGTGGTGATCTTCGCGTGCGTCTTCGCATCCACGTTCGGGTTCACGCGCACGGCCACGGGAGCCTTCTTGCCGATCTCGCCCGCCACCTGATTGATATAGCGCAGCTCTGCTTCAGACTCGGCATTGATGCAATACACGCCCTGCTCCAGAGCATAGACGATCTCGTCCCGAGTCTTGCCCACACCTGCAAAAGTACATTTGCCAGCCTGACCGCCTGCTTTGATCACGCGGTAAAGTTCGCCCGCAGAGACAATATCGAAACCGCCGCCGAGTTTCGCGATGGTGCTGAGCACGGAGAGGTTCGAGTTGGCCTTCACCGCATAGCAGATCAGGTGATCCAGCTCGCCGAGTGCGGCATCGAGACGTGTGAAGTGGCTGGCGATGGTGCCTTTGGAATAGACATAAAGCGGTGTTCCATGTTTCTGCGCCAGCGCCTGGAGGCTGACGTTTTCACAAAAGAGCTGACCCTGAGAATATCGGAAACTGTGCATAAGATGGGCGCGCTAGATAGGCGGGAAGTGCCGGAGCGCAACATCTGCCGTAGGCTTCATGATCATGGATGTGGGAATCTACTCTTCCCGCTTGGCTGTATCCGCATTGCTCTCTATTTTCGGTTCATGAAACGCAATCGCATCGGCCGGACAGGCATCGTCGTCACAGATATTTGTATGGGTACCATGACCTTTGGTCTTCAGGCAGATGAGAAGACATCGTTTGCGATCATGGACCGCGCGATTGATGCGGGGATCGACTTCTTTGACACGGCGGAGATGTATCCGGTTCCGCCGAGTGCGGAGTTGTTTGGCGTGACCGAGCAGATCGTAGGCAAGTGGCTAAAGGGCCGCACGCGGGGTGAGATCATTGTCGCTAGCAAGGTCACTGGAC
>JBEBGU010000905.1:0-2077 GCA_040081325.1 Prosthecobacter sp. | reverse complement strand
CCGAAGACGTCGCCCGCTACGCCGTTCGCATCTCCGCCGCCAGCCGTCCCGGCCGCGACGGCGTGCCCGACTTCGTCAATCAATGGATCAGTTGGGGCGCAGGCACCCGTGCCAGCCAAAACCTCGTCCTCGGCGCCAAAACAAGAGCCCTCATCCAAGGCCGCTCCCACGTCACCCTCGATGACATCCGCGCCTTGGCGCTACCGGTCTTGAGGCACCGTATCCTCATCAACTACCGCGCTGAGGCGGAAGGAGTGACGGTGGCGAAGGTGATTGGGAAGCTGGTGGAGGCTCAACAATGAATGTAATTCGTTACATGTATCTAAATGTCAGCGATGTTGCGTCGCTGTATGCTCAACTTAATGGCGAAGATGTAGTCGAAACCTTAATATCGATGGAAACGTCTTCTCAAAGAGGGCTGAAACTCGCTATCGCTGCGTTCTTGGGAGGCGGGATAGATTCCCTTTCTGGATCAAAGGAGTCTAAAACAAAAAAAGTAACCAAGCGTCCTGAGAATATGATTCGAGAGATAGCTGCCAGTTTGCGAGCTAATGGCAGATTGCTCACAACTCTAAAAGAGGCAAAGGAAAGAGCATGTGCAACATCAGAACCTGTTTGGTTTGAAGGCCGTCATGAGTTTTCAATGCCTTTCAATGTTTCAGACTGTAACGATAACAATAGTGTGGTTTTTTGGAGCGGGGACCCACCTCATCATATCGAGATGGCGGCTGGGCTGAATCATTTTCCCAGTGCGAGGAACGGGCTTTTGGGATTGTCGAGTCACGAGGCACTTTTCTTTAATCGAATTCGAAGTGCTCCACATTCATTTTATGTCTTCGGTTCAGTGTTTCGAGTTGGTGAAGGCTTTCAGATTAAACCCATGGCGATCGCCATGTAAGTTCAGATGATTCGTTAATGTCTCGAGAATATTCCTTCCCTAAATGCCCTCCCACCTCGACACCACCGCCCTCGCCCGCATTCGGTCTCTCGAATTGCGAGCGAAGGTCATCGTCGAGGGTCTTTGGAAAGGCATGCACCGCAGCCCATATCATGGGTTCTCGGTCGAGTTCTCCGAATACCGGGCCTACGTCCAGGGCGATGATCCGCGCTACATCGACTGGAAGGTGTTGGCGCGTAGTGACCGCACGTTCATCAAGAAGTTCGAGGACGAGACGAACTTGCGATGCCAGCTCGTCGTCGATCACAGCCGCTCGATGAGCTTCGGCTCGGGGTCGATGAAGAAGGCGGATTACGCGGCCACGCTTGCCGCCACCATGGCCCTCTTTCTCATGCAGCAGGGCGATGCTGTGGGTGTGACGACCTTTGGTCAGACGTTGCAGGAACACATCCCGGCGCGGAATCGCCCCGGTCATCTGCGGCGGCTCATGCTGGAGCTGGAAAAGCCCGCGCCTGCGGGTGCCACATCGCTCGATCTCAGTGTCGGCCAGCTCGCCGATCTCGTCCGCAAGCGCGGCCTGATCTGTCTCGTGTCGGATCTGCTCGCACCTGTGGAGAAGCTGGAGCGCCAGCTCGGCCTGCTCGGTGCCATGGGCCACGATGTGGTGCTCTTCCACGTCATGGATCGCGCCGAGATCGACTTCAGCTTCGACAAAGCCGCGCACTTCCGCGATGCCGAAACCGGCACCGAGCGCTTCATCGATCCCGCCTCGGCTCGTGAGGTCTATTTGAACCGACTGAACGTCCACCGCGACTTCATCCGCCGCGCCTGCGAGCGCCAGGGCATCGAGTATCACTGGACCCCGACCGACACCACCATCGAGCACGTCCTCTTCGACTTCCTCTCCGCCCGCCTGAGAAAGAAAGGAGGCGCGGCACGCCGATGACCTGGCTCTTCCCACTCTATCTCCTCGGCGGGTCCGCGATCATCGGGCCGATCCTGATGCATCTGCGTCGGCGTCCGCCGCAGGATCGGGTGGAGTTCAGCTCGCTGATGTTTCTGGATGCGCAGACACCGATGCCCGTGAGCAAGCGTCGCCTGGAAAACTGGCTGCTGCTTTTGCTCCGCTGTCTCGCGCTGCTGCTGCTCGCGCTCATGTTTGCCCGACCACTCTGGCGC
>JBEBGU010000145.1:0-7993 GCA_040081325.1 Prosthecobacter sp. | reverse complement strand
CGCGGGTGGTGCTGCTGAAGGAGCTCGACGACCGCGGCTTCGTCTTCTACACCAACTACGACAGCCGCAAGGGCCGCGAGCTGGCCGCGCACCCGGTGGCGGCGCTGGTGTTCTACCGCCGATTGTTTGAAATCTCTCCTGAGCTGCGCCCGATGTTCAAAGGCGATATTGAGATGCAGTCCAAAAAATTGATCGAGATGCTAGGCGTGCTGATCGCCATGCTGGAGCGTCCTCATGGTCTCGAACTCGAACTCAAGGAGATGGGCGCACGTCATGCCGAGTATGGGGTGAAGGCCGCCCATTACACGATAGTCGGTGGCGCGTTGCTGGACATGCTGGCGGAGACGCTGGACAAGGGATTCACCCCTGAGGTGCGCGAAGCGTGGACCTTGCTGTATGGCGCGGTGGAGGCCACAATGAAGGCGGGTGCAGAAGGAATGCCGAAGCCCGAATGACGAATTATTTCACACCGTATCATCAAGCCGATGTCATCTGAACCCCGCTGCTTCGCCAGAAATTATCGCATTTTTAGTTCACCTTTTTCGCGTTTGTTGAGCCGCGCGTTGCTGCTGCTGTCAGCCGCGGTCATGCATTCGCTGAAAGCGCAGGCACCAGATGAGACGCTGACGAAAGTGCCGGCGGTGCTTGCGCTGCCAAACGCTGTGGCTGAGGCAGGAACGAAGAAGGTGCGGCTGCAAGGTGTGGTGGTGGAGGTGGCGGCGAAGGGTGAGGAATTCTCGCTGCACGATGGTGAGGCCTGCCTCTCCGTGATGGTGGCGGGAGAGGCATCAGCTCCAGAGGTCGGGGACAAGGTGGAGATCGAAGGCAGTGTTTTTTCGGAAACTTTTCTCGAACGCAAGCGCACACGCATTAAAGCCAGTAAGCTCACCGCACTCGGCACCGCGCCATTGCCTGAGGCCAAGCCTGTCAGCATCGGAGACGCGGCGACATTCAAGCATCTCGACCAGTGGGTAAGTGTGGAAGGGACTGTGCTGCAAGTGCGCTCCTCCATGTCGTTGCTCACCATTCAGATGGCGAGTGGGTCCGCGTCTTGCAATGTCCTCATCCGGCAGTGGCCGCGCACGGAGATTCCGCGTGACTGGATAGGCGGCAGGGTGCGTGTGGTCGGCGTCAATAGGGCTTACCTTCCGGGTAGCAACTTTCTCTCCGTGGTGGCGACGTCTCAGACTCAGGTAACGGTGCTGAAGACAGGCGTGATTGATCCGCTGGAGGCACCGCTCTCCACGGTGAATTCGTTGCGTGAGAGTATCCCCAGCAAAGACGAGCGCGTGAAGCTCACGGGCACGCTGCTGGGCGCGACGACAGGGAACGTCTTCTACGCACGCAGTGACGATGGCGGCGCTTTCTCCTTCTACATGTTGCTGCCAATTGATGAGGATAAAAGTGGCCGCTTCTCTACACCGATCATCATGCCCAAGTGCAACCCTGGCGATGTGCTGGAGGTGGTCGGCATCCCGAGTCGTGTGAAGAAAGGCGTGCATCTCGACTTCGGAGTCGTGCGTGTCCTACGCTCCGTGTCTGTGCCCGCTGCCACAATCACGGACATCGCCACGGTCGCAGCCGGTAAGCTCGTCCATGACTTGGTGGAGTTCGAGGGTCGCTTGCTGTCTCAGGATGATGTGCTCATCGCTCCTGGTCGCTGGCGCACGACCATGAAGCTGGGAGATGGGGAACAAACGATCATTGCTTTTTTAGATGCGTCGTCCCGAGGCACGGTGACTCACTTCGGAGCCGACAATCGTTTGCGGGTTCGTGGTATTGTCACCGCAGCGTATTACCCGGAAATTCGTGTCTGGGTGCCGACACCATCTGATGCGCAATCTCTGGGTGTAGCCACGGAGGTTGTGACGCGGCGCTTGTGGATCGGTCTGGCCATCGCCGCAGGGATCGTGATCCTGCTGATCGGCTGGGCATTCATGTTGTACCGTTCGCGTCGTGCGGTTCATGATCTCAATGCCAGCCTGGAGTCGCGCGTGACCGAGCGCACTGCGGAACTGGCTGCGGCGAAGGACGATCTCGTGCATGCACTTTCCCAGGAGCGGGAGCTCGGTGAACTGAAGTCTCGCTTCGTCTCACTGGTGTCGCATGAGTTTCGTACACCCCTGGGGATCATCATGAGCGCGGTGGAGGTGCTGCGTCACTATGGTGAAAGGATCACTCCTGAAAAGCACTCGGAGCTGCATGAGGATATCCATTCCTCCACCTTGCAGATGTCGTCGCTAATGGAGCAGGTACTCATGCTCGGGCGGGCAGAGGCTGGAAAGATCGGCTGGAAACCCGCGCAGGTCGATCTGAAGGCACTTTTTGAGAGGCTGGTGGACGAGGGGCTTTCGGCCACGAATCGCCGTTGTCCTGTGACCTTCAGCACTGAGGGTGACTTTGATGGTGCCATGATGGATGAATCGTTGGTTCGGCACATCATCGGCAATCTTTTATCCAATGCCGTGAAGTATTCACCCGAGGGATCCCCTGTGGTCCTCACTCTCCGCCGTGAAGGTGAAGAGGCTGTTATCACGATGCAGGATCACGGCATTGGCATTCCGAAGGTGGATCAAGCCAAGCTCTTTGAGGCATTTCATCGTGCTTCAAACGTGGGTGAGACTCCCGGCACAGGTCTCGGCCTGCTACTGGTGAAGCATTGCGTGGACCTGCATCGTGGCAGTCTGCAAATGCAGTCCGAGGAGGGCGTCGGCACTACCTTCACAGTGCGACTGCCGCTAGTCAGCGCGGTAGCATAGGCTAGAAAGCCTATGCTCCTCACGCGCCGCATTCGATGCTTAGTACTTGCACGAGCACGCCTTTTTGAAGCTGCCACACCTGCATTCCACCGCCTTCATAATAGCTGGTGCGGATCAGGACTTCCAATGTGCCGTCGCCATTCAGGTCCAGCAGGCCGGCGATTTCATAAGTGTTCGGTGCTGCGTTTAGATCGGCTTTGGCATACACCTCGCCGCTCACTAGCTGCGTCTGCACTTTGATGCCGATCACCGAGCGTAAGGTCACCACCGAGTAGTCACCTTCTCGCGGTGCGCTGGGCACATCGCTGGCGAGATAATGCGTCGCAGATGTCAGCACCTCGTCGGTGCCGTCGCCATCGAGATCGACACGCAGCAGTTGCGTGAGCTTCACCTCTGGCCGCTCGATGCCTCTTCCGCTGAGCACTGCTTTCATCGCCTGCACATAGATCTCCTGGGTGAGACTTGATGACTTGCTTTGGCGTGGCATCGGCTCCCATGCGGCGTTGACGCCGATGGCGTTCTTGCGTGTGTCAGGCTCGATCTCAGTGGTCAGCTTATGCCGCCACATGTCGGGACAAAGATCACCATCAGGCGCGGCCTTGGCTCCGGTGACTTTACCTGTTTCACCTGTGAGTGTGAAGACGCGATACGTCGTCACGGGTGCAGACAAACGTTTGCCTGCAGCCTCACTCGTGAGCCACTTCCCCTCGGCATGACCTCCGATCACATAGCTCCACGGCAGCTCGATGAAGCTGGCGAATGCTGTCTTTTCCTCTGCAACGCTGAGATGCGTGCTGAGTAACAATGCGATGAGACTGGGAAGAAGTGAGCGCATGAAGGCCACTAAAGATTGATCCATGAGTCTGCGCAAGTAGGCAGCATTGTAGATAAACGAAGAGCGCGGACCCCTTCGCCGAGGTCCGCGCCATTCATTGTGACATCCACGGATTCTTATTTCGCTAGCCAGCTCACTTTACCGCTCTCTCCGAGGTAGTTCAGCACGGCGGGCTTGGCGCTCATGAAGTAACCGTGACCGCCTTTGTTGGTGCCTTTTTGCATGAGCACGCCCTGCCAGTTGAGCTTGGTGGTGCTGACGTTGAAGGTGCCGTTGAGCACGCCTGTGGTGAAGGTGGGGACAAAGGTGAAACTTGTATCGCTGAGCGGTGCTTTGGTGAGCACGTTGGCTGACGTGAGGTTCACGAACTTGGTCACGGTTGCCGCAAGCAGCCCTTCGGTGAAGGTTAGGTTCGTGTTGCCGGTGGCAGGATTCGTCGCGGCGAGGCCTGCAAACACGGCGGCAGGTGGTGGTGCGTATTTGCTGGCCTGCATGTCGATGAGGATGCCGTCATCCCAGCCATATGGATACCACTGCACGTTCTGGAAGGGGCGGAACCAAAGCATATTCAGGGCGGTGGCGTCCGTGTTGGTTTGTGTATCATCGAGCACGGCATCTGCGGCGATGCAGCCTTTGTTCGCGTAGAGCTGCTGGAAGATAGGCCAGTGATTGGTTTGCGAGAGGTTGCCGCTCAGGGTCACTGGGGTGTCATCGGCGAGCTTGCCGGTCATGGTGACGGTGCCGTTGGCTTTCACTTGGAAGGTGAGATAGCCGTCACCCTGCGGGTAGTCGTGTGAGGTGAAGCCTGCGCCTTGTGAAGCACGAGCCTTTAGCCGTGCCGTGTAGATCTTCACATACTGCGATGGGGCACTGGAGACGTGGCGGTTGGCGGTGATGTTGGACTCAGCGACTTTATTGCCACGGAAGGCGTCGGTGAGCGTTCCGGTGAGTTGTTTCGTCGTGCCTGTGAGATCAGCTTTTAAGGCGAGCGTGAGACTCGGCTTACCGGGGCGCACGAGCATGAGTGTGGTGGCGCGTGTGGGGCCAAAGCGGGCGGTGCCAGTGTTGTCACACTGTGCGGTGAAGGGCAGCGTCAGGCCTTCGATCTTCACGTTGCCACTGAGGACACCACCGCCGGTGAGTTTGGCGGTGCAGAGGCCGACGGTGGCATGGCTGGCGACGCTGCCACCCACAGGCTGCGTGGCGGATGGCATGATGAGTCCGCTGAAGTCCCCGATCACGGCTGGCGTGAAAGGATTGGCGATAAACTTGGCATTAAGCGTCAAGCTCGGCTGCATGAGGAAGGTGAGCTTGGCGAGTTCCGCGCTGGCGGTGGTGATGCCGGTGCCAGCCATGTTATTGACCGTCCAGCCATCAAACACAAAGCCTGCCCTCGGCGTGGCGGTGAGCGTGTAGCTTTTGCCTGCTTGACGTGCGGAGGTCGGGACGAAGCCTGCATCGACTCCGCCGCTGTTCGCTGGTCCGCTGACGCTGACGGTGAGTGTGCGCAGGTGCGTGAAAGTCTGCGTAGCGAATGCGGAGACGTTGCCTTTGAAATCAAGCGCACGGACTTTGAGGCTGTTCACGCCGGGCAGCGGCTGGAGGCTAATGCTGTAGGTCGTGTTTATGCTGCCGATGCTAGTGAGATTCGCATCTGTATAGGTGAGACCGTTATTGAGCGAGACCTGCACCTTGGCGATGCCGATGTTGTCCGTGGCCGTGCCGCTGATGGTGACTGGCACGGTGTCCACGATGACGGCATTTTTAGCTGGCACGCCGATGGTGACGGCGGGCTTCACGGAATCGATCGCAGAGGCAGGTGGGAGGATGACGACGGTGGCGGTGGCGGGCGTGCCGAACGATGTGCCAATGCTGCCATTGCTGAGTGAAACGGTGAAGACCTTTGCGACGGTGGTCGTAGCATTGGCGGCGATGGGGATCATGAGGTGCTGCATACTGACGTTGTCACCTAGCGTGACGGCTGTGCTGTTCTGTGCGGTGTATTGAGCGGGCGCGGTGGCGCTGCCATCGGCGCTGCTCAGCGTGCAAGTGATGCTACCCACGATGCTCGCCGAGCGGTGGATCACAACGTCCGCCGTAGTGCCTGCGGTGCTGCTGTTCACAGTGAACACTGGGCTGGCAAAGGCGAGTGTGCCGGAGGCAGGCACGTTGGCGGTGACGGTGTAGGTCTTCGTGCTAACACCATTGGAGGCGGTGACGATAATGTTGATCGTATTGGCACCCACGGAGAGCGGGAGACTGCTGCTAGAGTTAGCAGAGATCACGGCGTTGCCATTGACCCGAATGCTGGCCCCAGCTTCGACAGTCGTGGGTGTGACGGTAAAGGTGGTGGTGCCGGGTGGGACCTCAGTCGTGTAGCTGAGGATGCCGGTGGCAAAGCCGGGCGTGAGTGTGCCTGTGCTCAGGGTCAGGGCCGCGAGGTCAGCATTGGCGCTGGGCGGAGCAAAGATATAAGCCGCGCCCTGATTGAGTCCGGTCAGATCAGAACGCGGCACGCCAACAGCAATGTTGGTGCCATCCAGGCTGACGGTGGAGCCGAAGTTGTCCGCCGCGCCCGGTGTTGGATTGACCAAGGTAGCGACTGGCAATGTTGGCGTGTCACCGCTCAGATCATAGACATAGGCATTGCCTGCATCGGTCGCGCCCGTGTCGTCATTCTTCGTGCCGATGACGAGCCGCGTGCCGGAGATGGAGACGGCGGAGCCAAAATAATCTAAATTAGCTGGGCTTGGGTTGTTCAGCGTGAACACAGGAACGGTGGGTGTGCCGCTGGTCAAGTCATACACATAGGCGCGGCCTGCGTTGACGACCCCAGTATCATCTTCTTGGGCACCGACGACGACACGAGCACCAGAGATAGCGACGGCCCCGCCGAAGCCGTCACCGGAATCGGCGCTGGGATTGAGTAAGGTCTGCACAGGAACGGTGGGCGTGCCGCTGGTGAGATCGAAGACGTAGGCTGTGCCAGCATCGGCTTGTCCTGCGTCGTCAAAAGGCGTGCCGATGACGACCCGAGTGCCGGAGATGGCCACCGCTTCACCAAAGTTGTCGCCAGAAGAAGGCGAGGGATTGCTGAGGGTGAAGGCGGGCACCGTTGGCTTGATGCTGGTCAGGTCATAGACGTAGGCGATCCCTTCGGCATACGCGGCGGACCCATAGTAGTTGGCTCCCACCACGATTCGCGTGCCAGAGATGGCCACCGATATGCCGTAGTAGCTGCCCTGAGGACTTGGGTTGTTAAGCGTAAACACTGGCACGGTGGGTGTCGCACTGCTCGTGTCATAGACATAAACGACGCCGACATCGTCCGGGATAAGATCGGTAGCAGCATACGGCACGCCCACGACAACGAGTGATCCCGAGACGGCAACGGATGAACCAAATTGATTGTCCGTTGCGGGGCCGGGATCGTTGAGGGTGAAGGTCGGCACAGTCGGCGTAGCGCCCGTCACGTCATAGAGATAAACGCTGCCTGCGTCCGCTGCGCCAGTGTTGTCTTGGCGGGCACCGATGGCCACTCGATCACCAGATAAAGCCACTGAATTTCCGTAGTAGTCATCTGATTCTGGGGTCGGGTTCTGAATGATCTGTGTGGGCACTGTGGGTGTGCCACTGCCGAGTTCGAACAAAAGAGCCACACCTGAATTCGCGGGAGATCCGCCACCTACAGCACTCGCCAAAAGCCGTGTCCCTGACAGAACGACCGCACTGCCGAATCGAGCTAGGCCCGGCGTGAGGGTATGAGCGAGGAGGGGCGATTTGGCACTGATGTCATAAACGTAGGCACTGTTAGCTCCTGCTGCACCAACGACCACCATGGTGCCCGAGCAACTGACCGCCTCGCCGAAATATTGATTCCCAACGGCGGCAGGGCTGACCAGCGTATGCGTGGAGGTGGTGGGAGTGGCACTGCTCATATTGTAAACGTAAGCACGCCCAGAATTGCTGGCGCTGGTGTCATCGAATCTGGCTCCGACGACAACGCGCGAACCTGAGATCGCCACTGAGTAGCCAAACTGATCGCTTGCTGTGAGCGCCGGATCATTTAGCACCGCCACTGGCACGGTGGGTGTGGCGCTACTCAGATCATACACATACGCGCTGCCAGCGTCTGCCGCGTTGGCGTCATCCAGCGCTGCACCTACGACGACGAGCGTGCCCGAGATAGCGACCGCGTTGCCAAATTTGTCATTGTTTGCGGGTGCTGGATTGTTCAACGTGAGCATGGGCACCGCGGGTGTGCCGCTGCTCAGATCATACACCCGCACGCTGCCTGCGAAGTTCACTCCCGTGCTATCGCCTGGAACGCCCACGATCAGGCGAGTGCCCGAGATGGCGACTGAATATCCAAATTGTTCACTGGATGCAGGACTGGGGT